>JBOGLI010000816.1:0-4998 GCA_050746165.1 Terriglobales bacterium
TGTATGAAGTTCTTGCTGGCAGCAGTGGCGACGCTCGCGCTGGCGGCGACGACCGCGGTCGGACAGCAACAATATCCGCAGTCGTCCTATCCGCAAAATCAATACCCGCAGACGACGAATCCGCAAAATCGGAATACGTATCCCCAAAACAACACGTACCCGCAATCGACGTACCCGCAGAATACGTATCCGCAGAACCAGAACTCGTACCCGCAGAACAACAATACGTATCCGCAGTCGAGCACGTCTCAGAATTCACAGGTCCCGCAGACTGAGACCGTGAACCTGATCAACGGCAACGAGTTGCCGGCGGGCACGCAGTTGACGATCCGCACCAACGACCAGATCAGCGCCGACGCCCAGAGCGCCGGACAGACGTTCCAGGCCGAGGTGGCCAATAACATCGTCGACCAGAACGGGCGCATGATCATCCCGCTGGGTTCGCCGGCGACGCTGATGGTGCAGAACACCAGCCAGGGCACCATGGGCGTGGGCAGCAACCAGGTCGAGCTGGCGCTGCAGTCGATCTCGGTGAACGGCGTCAACTACACGGTGCAGAGCAACACCGAAACGCAAGCCGGCAACCGAGGCATTGGCGCCAACAAGCGTACGGCTGAAATGACCGGTGGCGGCGCGGTGCTGGGCACGGTGATCGGCGCGATCGCGGGCGGCGCTAAGGGCGCGGTCCTCGGTGGCGTGCTCGGAGCGGCCGGCGGCGGCGCGGCCCAGGTGCTGACTCGCGGTAAGCAGGTCAACGTTCCTGCCGAGACCTTGCTTCAGTTCCAGTTGAGCCAGCCTGTGTCGCTTAACGGACAAGGTAGCTATCGTCGGAACCAGGGCTATCCGTCGAACGAGTATCCTCCGCTCAAGTAATTAGGTGGCGTCATGGGCGAAGAAGCGGGCCGCGAGGTCCGCTTTTTCGTTTTCAAATTCGGTACATCGGCCTTTCGATACTCTCGCTACGGGCACAAATTGAGCTATGTTGAGCACGTGGAGCGGGCGAAGCTATATCTAATTATCGGTGGCATTGTGTTCGCGCTGGCGTTGCTGGCGGTGGTGAAGCACGCCTGCAATGGCGCCGGCTACTGGCCGCACCGCGAGAAAGCCCGCGTCTATGAGGGCTCGGCGGCGTGGCCGGCGGGCGAACTGCGTAAGTGCGAAGCGCTTCCCCGCCAGGATGGCACGATCTACTTTCTGGGCTGCGTTGCGGGCGCCGAGAACTTTGACGACGCCCACGCGATGACGGTCACGTTCTGGGGCCAAACGGAACGTCCCGACCGCTTCCGCGCCCTGCACTCCGACGCCATGGAAGGCTGGGCGTGGAACTGCAAGAAGAGCGGCGAGTCGCTGACGTGCTACGCGGTGAATTGAACGGCTGTCGGCTGTCGGCTGTGTAGCAGGAATCATTTTCGCGCGCTGCGGTGTCTAACCAACCTCATTGGGGGTGACCGTGGCCTCTCTGTCCCTTCTCGCCGAATCCGCCATCCAGGACATCCGATACACGCTGCGAGGGCTGCGCCGCAACCCGCTCTTCGCAGTCGCCGCCGTCCTGACGGTTGCGTTAGGCGTCGGCGCCTCCACCGCCGTTTTCAGCGCCGTGGACCGTGTTCTGTTTCGGCCACTTCCCTATGACCACCCCGCCGAGTTGGTGGCTTTTGGATATAAGGCACCGGTGGAACCTTCCGAGTTCTACCTTGGCGCCGACTACATGGACCTGCGGCGGCTGCAAAACAGTCCATTCGCGCAAGTCACGGCGTGGAGCGGACTGAGCGCATGCGACCTGACCGATATCCGGCCGGAACGCATGACTTGCGGACAAATCGAATCTTCATTTCTGCCAACGTTCGGCGTCACTCCCCTGGTCGGCCGCAACTTCTCGACCGAAGAGGACCGTCCCAACGCCCCCCGAACGGCGCTGCTGAGTTACGGTTTCTGGCGCAGCCGATATGGCGCGTCCGAATCCATCGTCGGACGCACGATTCCGATCGATGGACAGCCGGTGCGAGTGGTCGGCGTACTGCCACGGAACTTTGAAGTCCCCGCCTCGAGCCAGCCCGATGTCCTCCTTCCGCTCGGCCTCGATGAAGCGCAGCAGGTGCATCCCCGCACCGGCCGAGTGCTGCGCACTTTTGCCCGTTTGCAGCCCGGCGTTACGGCGGCGCAGGCGCGCGAACGCCTTGAACCGCTCTTCCGCCAGGAGATGCAATTCGTTCCGCCCGCCTTCCGCCACGAGGTGAAGTTCCAGGTGCGTCCGTTGCGCGCTGCGTTGCTGGGCGACTCGCGGCGTGCCGCCTGGATGCTCCTCGGCGCGGTCATCATCGTCCTGTTCATCGCATGCGCCAACGTGGCCGGGTTGTTGCTGGCGCGCTTCTCGTCGCGGCATGAGGAACTCGTTGTGCGGTCGGCGCTGGGCGCAGGCCGGATGCGACTGGCGCGGATGGCGCTCACTGAAAGCATGGTCGTTGCCGCGCTCGGGGCCGTTGCGGCTCTCGCGCTCGCCTTCGGACTGATGCGACTGTTCTCCGGACTGGCGCCGCAATCTCTGCTGGAAATCTCCACGATGTCGCTGAACGTGCGAGTGCTGCTGTTCGGATTGCTGGTCTCGTGCGTTGCCGGATTGGTCTTCGGCGTCGCTCCCGCCCTGCAGACGCCCTCGATCGAAGCGCTCTCGTCGTCACGCGTCAGCGGCTCGCGCCATGTTTTCTTTCGCCAGGCGCTCGTCGGCATCCAGGTTGCAGCCTCGGTCATTCTTGCCATCACCGCCGGGTTGCTGCTGCGCAGCCTTTGGAACACCGAGGCGGTGCCGATCGGCATGCACACCGACCACGTGGTCGCGGCGGAGATTAATCTGGGCTCGCGCTATGCCCAACCTGCGCAGCGCGTCGAATTCTTTCGCCGCCTCGAGCAGCGCCTGCGGCAAGTGCCCGGAGTCGAGAGCGTCGCGCTCACTGATACCCTGCCGCCCAGCGGTCGAGTGCGCTCGCGTCCGTTTTCAACCTTGCAGCTCGAGGGCGCTGCGCACTACGAGGGTGGAACCGGCGGCATGGTCGCCTGGCGCACCGTCACACCCGATTACTTCAGCACTCTCAGCATCCCAATCCTTCGCGGACGTCCATTCACCGAGGCTGACCGAACGTCGACCGAGTTCCCGATGGTGCTCAGCGCTTCCCTCGCCCGCCGCCTCTTCCACAATGAGGACCCGATCGGCAAGCGTCTGAAGATCCAGTTCGCGGATGTGCCATGGTTCACGGTGGTCGGGGTCGCGGCCGACGTGAAGAACGGCGGGCTCACCTCGGGCGCCGATCCGGAGTATTACGTGGCCCGCCGCGACAGCGCCTCCGACGCGTGGGACCACTCGATCGCCGTCGTGCGGACCTCTCTTGGGGCCGCCGCTGTTTCGACCTGGGTGCGCGACGCGGTTGCTGAGCTCGATCCGACGCTCCCGGTCGGCATCGAGACGCTCGACCAGCGCGTCAGTAGCCTGGCTGCCGCGCCGCGCTTCGATGCGCTTCTACTGGTCGCGTTTGCCGGCATTGCCATTGTGCTCGCGGGCACTGGCATGTACGGCGTAATCGCGTTTCTGGTCACGCAGCGCACGCGCGAGATCGGCATCCGAATGGCGCTGGGCGCGCAGCGCGCGCACATCCTGCGACTGGTCGCCGGCAGCGGCATGCTGGCCGTCGGCGTGAGTGAGGTGGTGGGAACGGCTGCGGCCCTGATGGGAGAGCGCGCGTTGCGCTCGATGCTGTTCGGGGTGGCGCCGGCCGATCCGCTGACCATCGTCGCCGCGGAAGCGGTGGTGCTGGCTGTGTCGCTTTTCGCGATGCTTGTTCCCGCGCGCCGGGCGACACGTGTTGATCCCGTGGAATCGCTGAGGCATGAGTAGCAGTCAAAGAAACTACCCAGGGTAAGCCAAACCCGGGCTTACCCGGGGCACCCTCACCCTCAAATGTTCGGAATGGATGACGAAAGTGTTTGCCCGGGCCACCCGCCGGCATTATCGTTTGACAATATTATCGCCAGACAGTAATATCCGGTCGTGATCGCAAGCTTCAGGGATGCGGACGCCGAGCGGCTATTCCGCAGTGGAAACAGTCGGCGACTGCCGGCGAAGCTGAGACGAGCAGCAGCCCGGAAACTGGGATGGTTACATGGCGCCCATGACCTCAACGATTTGCGCATACCGCCTGGCAACCGGCTGGAAGCGCTCCGTGGCGACCGCCAGGGCCAGCACAGCATCCGGATCAACGATCAGTACCGCATTTGCTTCGTCTGGCGGGACGGAAACGCCTATGAAGTCGAAATCGTCGATTACCATTGAAGGAGGAGAACTGATGCCCAGAAAGAAGGTATTCGCCATCCATCCGGGCGAAATCTTGCGCGAGGAATTCATGAAGCCGATGGGGCTGAGTTCGTACCGGCTGGCGAAGGAACTCCGGTTGGCCATCCCGCGAATCAACGAGATCGTGCGCGAAGAGCGCAGCGTCACCGCGGATACGGCCCTCCGCCTGGCCCGCTACTTCGGCACCAGCGCGCAAGTGTGGATGAACCTGCAGACGGAATACGATCTTCGGCAAGCGCAGAAGAAGGCGACGGACGTGGTGAAGATCAAACCGCGCAAACGCGCCGAAGCAGCCTGAACCGAAACGCACGCGGGCAGTTTCGGGAACGTCCCGTCTGTCCCCGGATTTCCTCCGGATTTCCTGTCCCCGGATTTCCGGATTTCACGTCTGTCCCCGGATTTCAATGCTTGTTCCGGCACGCCGGGCGACACGCGTTGATCCGGTGGAATCGCTGAGGCATGAGTAGCAGTCAAAGAAACTACCCCGGGTAATCCAAACCCGGGCTTACCCGGGGCACCCTCACCCTCAAATGTTCGGAATGGATGACGAAAGTGTTTGCCCGGGCCACCCTCTATAACCGTGTCGGCGTTGTCAAGAGACACGTGGACCAGCGAAGGTTTTGCTTTTCCCTTCGTTGAGGTTTTTGTTTTTTCTT
>JBOGLI010000817.1:0-4500 GCA_050746165.1 Terriglobales bacterium
ATGGTGTAGTTGCCCATGTGAAAGTATGCCCAGCCCAGCGAGTCTAGATACGCGCCGTTCTGCGGATCGACCTGCACCGCCTTGCGAATGTAGCCGAGCGCCTCGTCCAGACGCGTATTGCGGTCCACCAGCATGTAACCGAGATAGTTCAACGCGGCGGCGTTGTTGTGATCGTCGGCGATCACTTTCTTGAACATGTCTTCCGCTTCGGGGTACTTCTTCTGCCGCTCATAAATTGAGCCCGCGATGAAGTTGACGGTGTCCTTGTCTTCCTGCTTGGTCGACATCGCCTGCGCCTTCTGGATCGCCTCTTCGGCTTCGGGCCAGCGGCGTAAGCGGCTGTACAAGTTCGCAAGCTGGATGTAGTGGACGCGGTCGTTGGGCCCGCCATCCAACATCGACTTCAGCATCGCAATGCCCTGGTCCTGCTTGCCGGTATCGGCAAGCTGTCCGGCGAGCGCGGCCTTCAGGTCTTCATCCTTGGGCAGCTTTTGGACCGCTTCTTCGGCGACCTTGGTCGCTTCGTCCCAGCGCTTCGCGTCGCGCAGGGTGTCGATCATTTCGCTATAGGCGCGCGAGGCAGCGTCATCGCCCAGCAAAGTCATTTTGCGGAAGGTGTCGATCGCCTGCTGCGTGCGGCCGGTATCGCGATAGATGGAGCCCAACCGTTCCAGGAACACGGAGCGGTTGCTGCGCTGCTGCGCGTTGTAGTCGCCGTTCGGCTTCTCGCTCTTGGTCAGCAGCGACTGCAATTCCTGGATGGCATCATCGAAGCGGCCCTCGGCCTGATAGATGACGGCCATGTTGTACGGCACTTCCTCGGAATCCTGGACCTCGGCGTCGGCCTTCTTCAGAGAGTCCAGGGCCTCTTCGAACTTGCCCTGGCGGCGGTAAATCTCCGCCATGCTCATGAGGGTATGCACGTCGTGGGGATCGGCGTCGGCGATCTGCTTGAACTGCTCCAGTGCGGCATCTTGCTGATTGTTGTTCAGCAGGTTCTGCGCCAGCCCGCGCATCGCATCCAGGTTGTCGTGGTCCATGTCCACGGCCTTTTTGTAGGCCGCGACCGCCTGCGGATAATCCTTCTGCTGCTCGTAGCTGTAGCCTAGGGTCGCGTAGAGCTTGGAGGTTCGCTGTCCCTCTGGAACCTTATTGATGAGCGAGGCGGCTTTCCCCGGATCGCCCTCGTCGTTGTAGAGGTAGGCGAGCATCGAGACCGCTTCTTCGTTGTAGGGCGCTAGTTGCGCCGCGGCCTTGAACTCCTGCTCGGATTTCACCAGCTGGTTGTCGACCCGGTACAGCCGTCCCAGAAGGATGTGGCCGTCCACGTTCTTGGGATCGAGCTTGACGATGTCTTCATACTGATCGATCGCGCGCTTCAGGATCTCCTGCGACTGCGTTCCCGCCTGCAAATCGCCGAGCGAGCGCAGGTAGATGCGCCCGAGCAGCTTGTGCGCTTCCAGGTTATTGGGATCGTGCTTGAGGATGTCCTGCGCCTCGACCACCGCGTCGCGGATGCGGCCGGTGCGGGCGTAGAGCTCGGCCAAGCCGGAGTTCAGGTACTCCGAATCGGGGTCGGCGTCGATCGCCTTGTGGTACTCCTCGATCGCCTTCGAGGCATACTCGGGACGCCCGTAGATCGCCACCAGCTCCTCGTACATGTGGGCGAGCGAGTAGTGGTAATAAGAAGACGCGCGGTCGACCTTGGCCGTGGAATTGCTTCCTTCGGCCTGATCGGTCGCCTGCCGTTGCACCGGCGCGGGCGCTGCCTTGTCGATAGGCTGCGGCGCACCCATAATCTGGGGCGTGTTTTGTGGTGTGGCAGGCGTTGTCTGGGCTACCCCAACCAGCGAGGTCAGGACTAAGAAAACAAGAGAGCTACCGATACGCATTGCGATCCTTTGGGCGACACAGGGTTCCCCACGACACTTGGATGCCGGGAAGCCACACCGAGTATCACCGTATTTTACGCCGAAATGACAGGATCAGGGGGTCTGCTATACGCGACGTGCGACCGTCAGGTAGAACCCTCAGCGGCTGAATCAGTTGTGTTTGTAAACCCACCCCAATCACCGATTCCCGATTCCCGATTCGCGATTTACCATGAGTGGTTTCGGTAAGGACCGTCCAATGGCAAGAATCCAGCGAGCACTGCTCAGCGTCACCGACAAAACCGGCTTGGTTGATTTCGCCCGGGAACTCTCGCTGCTCGGTATTGAGTTGATCTCTACCGGCGGCACGGCGCGCCTGCTGCGCGAATGTTCGCTCTCGGTCAAGGACGTCGCCGAGTTGACCGGCTCGCCCGAGATGCTCGACGGCCGCGTTAAGACCTTGCACCCGCGCGTCCACGCCGGCATCCTCCACATCCGCGACAATCCCGCGCACCGCGCCACGGTTGCCGAGTACCAGATCGCACCCATCGACATGGTCGTCGTCAACCTCTACGAGTTCCAGAAGACCGCGTCGAATCCCAAGGCGACGTTCGAGGACATCATCGAGAACATCGATATCGGCGGACCGTCGATGCTGCGCTCGGCGGCCAAGAACTTCCGCGACGTTGCGGTCGTGACCGCGCCTGCGGATTATGCGGCAATCGCGCGCGAGCTTCGCGAAACCGGCGGCGAACTTTCTCCCGCGACGCATCTGTCGCTGGCACAGAAGGCATTTGCCATGACCGCCGCGTACGATTCCGCCATCGCTTCCACACTGGAGCGGTCGGTGCTCGACGACACGGAATACCATCTCCGCACCGAAGACTTTCCTCCCGTGCTCCGCCTCTCCTTTCGCAAGGTAACCGACCTGCGCTACGGCGAGAATCCGCACCAGCGCGCGGCGCTTTATTCCGACAGCAGCGGAACGGGGATTGCCAGCGCGCGCCATCTGCAGGGCAAGGAGCTGTCGTTCAATAACATCGTCGATCTGCAGGCGGCGTGGGAGCTGGCGTCGGAGTTCCAGGAGCCGTTCTGCGCCATCGTGAAGCACACCAACCCGTGCGGCGCCGCCATCGGGCGAGATCTCCCGGACGCCTTTCAACGAGCGTTCGAGTGCGATCCGCTGTCCGCCTTCGGTGGCATCATTGCCCTCAACCGGCCGGTGGACGGCACGACCGCGGAAGCGATTGCCGGGCTACGGCACAATGGCGCCGCGTTGTTGATCGAGTGCATCGCTGCTCCTTCATTCGACGAGGCCGCGCGGGCCCGCTTCGCCAAACGCAAGGACCTGCGCCTGGTCGAGGTCGAGCCGGCGCAACCGACCACGGTCACCAAGACGATCTCGGGCGGACTATTGCTGCAGGACGCCGACACACACGCGCTCGATCCCGCGACGCTGAAGGTTGTCACTGAGCGCGCGCCGAGCGAGACGGAAATGCGCGACCTGGTCTTCGCCTGGAACGTGTGCAAGCACGTGAAGTCGAATGCAATTCTCTATGCGCGCGAGGGCCGCACCGTCGGCGTCGGCGCCGGCCAGATGAGCCGCGTGGACGCGGCGCGCTTCGGTGCGGAGAAGTCAGTGCTCGGCACGCGCCCTTCCGTCGTCGCTAGCGACGCCTTCTTTCCATTTCCTGATGGCCTGGAGCAGGTGGCCGCGGTCGGCGCGACCGCCGTGATTCAACCGGGCGGCTCGGTTAAAGATCAGGACGTCATCGACGCCGCCAACCGCCTGGGCGTCGCCATGGTCTTTACCGGCGTGCGGCATTTCCGGCATTAAGCGGTCCCCCGGATCCCGAGGGGGAGGGGGGATTAGATTTGCAAGTTCTTTGGAACTCCAGATTTGGCGTGAAAACGTGCTAAATCCGGTGGTCCAAAAGGGTTAGCGGCACGGATTCGACGGATTTAGGGCTGATCCGTGAAAAAACCAACACCGCAAAGGATACCAAGAAGATTCACCGCAGGGGACGCGGGGGTACGCAGGGGAAAGAAAAAAGGCCGTCCGATGGGACGAGCCTTTTCTTTACCTTTTACTTTCAGGATAGCAGATTGGAGGGGGGAATCCGGAAGTGATTTGCGGAACTTTATTGTGAGTCAGATCAGAGGGTTAGGCGGATTTGTGACATTTGGGGGGCTTGACAAGGAAAACCCGCAAGGCGGACAGGAGAGCGGGAGATTCAGTATCAGCGAAGTCCTCCCGCGGGCGAGGGCGCCCGCAGGCCCAATGGTCTGGGCGATATGAGATGCAGCCCCGGCGAGGCGCCGGGGCCCACAACTGGAATAGGTAGTCTAGAACTGCTCCAGACAGAAGCGTTATTGGGCGAGCAGCTTCGTCATGCCGTCCTCATCGAGGACCGCGACGCCCAGTTCGCGCGCCTTGTCGAGCTTCGAACCCGCTTCGGCGCCGGCGACGACGTAGTCGGTCTTTTTGCTGACGGAACCCGAAACCTTGCCGCCCGCGTCCTCGATCAGTTTCTTCATCTGGTCGCGCGAGTAGTTGGGCAGCGTGCCGGTGAGGACGAAAGTCTTGCCGGCGAGCTTGGTGCCCTTCTGCTTCTTAACGCCCTTGAAG
>JBOGLI010000818.1:0-5659 GCA_050746165.1 Terriglobales bacterium
CATCTACGGCGCGACCGGCTACACCAGCATTTATCAGATTGCCGACGTGCTTCGCCGTGGCGCCTCTCCGCTCGCCTATACCGGCGTGGCGCTGATGTTCATCGGACTGGCCTTCAAGATCGCCTCCGCTCCCTTCCACGTCTGGACGCCCGACGTTTACGAGGGCGCGCCCGCTCCGGTCGTCGCGCTCATGTCCACCGCGCCCAAGGCTGCTACGTTCGCGGTTCTCCTGCGGATCCTGTTCGCCGCTGCCGCGCCGGGATGGTTCTGGATCGTGTGGGTCTCGGCAGTGCTCTCGATGTGCATCGGCAACCTGGGCGCGCTGGTGCAGACCAACGTGAAGCGCATGCTCGCCTACTCTTCGATCGCCCACGCCGGGTACCTGCTGGTGGCGTTCGCGGCCGCGCGCGACATCGGCATCTCCGCCGCGATCTTCTATTCCGTCTCCTACGCGGTGATGAGCGCCGGCGCCTTCATCGTCATCAGCCACTTCGCCAGCCACGGCGAACGCTACGTCAATCTCCAGGACTACTCCGGCCTCGGCCGCCGCGCCCCCGGTCTCGCCGCGGTCCTCACCATCTTCCTTCTTTCGCTGATCGGGATTCCGGTGACGGGCGGCTTCTTCGCCAAGTTCTACGTCTTCAGCGCGGCGCTGCAATCGCACTTGGTTGGACTGGTGATTATTGGTCTCATCAACAGTGCGGTCGCCGCCTACTACTACCTGCGTGTGATCGTTTACGTGTACATGCGCGAGCCGGAGCATGAAGAAACGATTCCGTTGCAAGGATCGGTCGCAATCTCGCTGGCGCTCAGCGCGTTGGCGACGATCTACCTCGGCGTGCTTCCCGGCCGTGTGATCGACTACGCCCTCGAGGGCGCGCGCGCGCTCGTGAAATGACAGCAATTCACCACGGATCTACACGGATGTGCACGGATTATTCTGTTTCTTTTCTTGATCCGTGTATATCCGTGTAGATCCGTGGTGAATTCTTATTCGACGGCTACTGCGATATCCCGACGCGCGAAGATCGCCGTCGCCACCGCCCAGAACAACACCGCATGCAGCGCCGCCGCAAGGCAGGCCATCCAGGGCATCGTCCATTCCGGAGCCCCGAAGTTCGTCGCGCACTGCACGAGCGTCCATGATGGCAGGGCCGAGTTCCACGTCCCGCCGAACGCGTGTCCCAGTGCCCCTTCGCCTGCGAGCAACAGCCCGGCGCAAATGACCGCGAATAGCGACGGAAGGAATGTCGAAAACGCCATCGCCACCACCGCCGCATAGATATACAAGCTCAACAGCAGCACCGCGAAGCCCCCGAGCCCGGTGACCGAGTGGGTCGCGAGGATTGCCGCCCCAACGATCGTGCCGCAGTACACGGCGGCCGCGATGGCCACGCCGGCCAGCAGTCCCGCGATGTACTGCCCGCGCTCGATTCCCTTCGAAAGCACGGCGAGAATGCGGCGCGATTTGCGCTCGTTGTGCAGCGCCGATGCCGCCAGCAATCCCGCAAAGGCCAGACCATACATGGACGTCGAGCGCAGCATGAAGAGCGTGTCTTCTTCCGATTGTCCGCCCACGAACGCGATGCCCGCGCCAAACACGACCACGTAGGCCATTAGCGCGATCAGCGCCCAACGCTGTTCGCGCACGAAGTTGGCGGCAATGAGGAGGACCGAAACCATTCTTAATTCACCAAATCACAAATCCGTTTCTCGCTTGTTGCCTCCCGTTAGCTCTACGAACAGGTCTTCGAGCCTGCGCCGGACGGGGTTCACGTGAACGACTTCTCCACCAGCCGCCCAGACGCGCTCGATGGCCCGGCGCTGCTCTGAAGCCGGAACTTGAAACCGTACGGCGCCGCGATCGAGCGTTTCTCCGTCGACGGTGGCTGCGTCAATCCCGCGGGCCACAATCTCGGAGGCATCGGCGCGGTCCAGCAGCTCTCGGGTCGCGCCGACGCGGACCAGACGTCCGCGGTTCACGATGGCGATGCGATCGCACACCGACGCGATTTCCGACAACAGGTGCGAGCTGAGAAAGATGGTCTTCCCGGAATCGCGCGCCCGCAGCAGTAACTCGCGCACCGCAACGCGGCCGAGCGGGTCCAGCGCCGATGTCGGCTCGTCGAGCACGAGGAATTCCGGATCGTTCACCAGCGCCTGCGCCAAGCCGACCCGCTGCAGCATTCCGCGCGAAAACTTTCCCACGTTGCGGCCGGCCACTTCGCTGAGTTCGAGAGTCTCGATCAGGTCGCGAACGGCGCTCGCCAGTTGCGGATCGCGCATCCCGTTCAGCGCGCCATAGAACCGGACCACCTTGGCAGCCTTGCGATGATAGAGGGCGACCGACTCCGCCAAAAATCCGACCCGCCGCCGCGTTGGCGCATGGCCGAACGGCTGCCCCAGCATTCGCCCCTGGCCCGTGCTCGCGCGCATGAATCCCATGGCCAGGTGAATGGCCGTCGTTTTCCCGGCGCCATTCGGCCCCAGGAAACCGAAGATCTCACCGCGGTCCACGGTAAGGGAAAAGTCCTCGAGCGCCGTCACCGCGGGCGAGAACGCACCGCCGTAGCGCTTGCTGACATGTTCGTATTCGAGGACGGGAGGCAAGAGGAATTTGTAATTTGAAATTTGTAAATTGCAAAGTGGCAAACGCGAGGACGGTATCGTCAACGATACTTTGCAAATTTCAAATTACACGTTGCAAATGAGAAAGCCCCGGCGCGACGGCCGGGGCTCGCGACAATTTGGTTCCCTACTTCACCTTCACGAAGATGATCACGAAGGTGTAGAGGGCCAGCGACTCGATCAGAGCGAGACCGAGAATGAGCGCCACCTGGATTCCGGGACGCGCGCCCGGATTGCGAGCCAGCGCCTCGGTGGCGGCGGCGGTCGCCTTGCCCTGCCCCAGCCCGCACAGGCCGGAAGCAATCGCCATGGCAAAGCCGGAGGTGATCGCGACCCAGTTCACACCGCTCGCCGCCGCAGGTTCGCCCTGCGCCAGCACCGGCATGGCGAAGCACATCACCGCCAGCATCAGGAATACAAAGCTGAGAGTCTTACGCATTTTTCTTGCTCCTTATCAAAGTTGCCGCAGTGGGTGGTTGGCCTTCACCGTGCTGAGGCCCTCACGCTAACGGCAGGTTTCAGGTGTCAGGCCGCAGGTGTCAGGACCTGACACCCGACACCAGAATTCTAGTGCTCCGTCGCCACCGCGCCCGCCAGGTACACCATGGTGAGCAGCGCAAAGATGTACGCCTGGAGCAGCGAAACGAAGATGTGCAGGCCGAGGAACGCGACCGGGACCCCGATCGGCACCAGCGAAAAGAACGCCAGCGTCACCATGTCTCCGGCGAACATGTTCGCGTACAAACGGACGGTGAGCGACAGCACGCGCGCGGCGTGGCTGATGATTTCGATCGGCACCATCAACGGCGCGAGTACGGGAATCGGCCCGGCAAAATGCTTGGCATAGTGCCAGGGTCCCTGCTTCTTCAAGCCGTGCGCGTGATAGTAAATGAAGGCGCAAATCGCGCAGCCCAGCGGAACCGAGGGCACCGCCGTCGGCGACTCGAATCCTGGGACCAGCCCGATCAGGTTACAGATCAGGATGAACGCGAACAGCGCCGACAAAAATGCCGTGAACGGTTCGCTGCCATGGCCGATGATGTCGTGGCTCTGCCCCTTGATGAAGTTCTCCAGGCCCTCGGCCGTATGCTGAAGCCCGCCCGGATTGTCGGGGGAAAGGCGCATGCGTACCAGCACGAAGAAAATGATGAGTGCCAGTGCCACCAGGATCTGCATCGCGACCGGGTTGCTGATCGGCGCCTGCGGATAGCTCACCTGGATACCCAGCGCGTGCAGCAGCGACGTCACCGGGCCGGCGAAGGCATGGTTCAGCAGTTCAGTAAATGGCAGTTGCTCAGGCATGAAAGCAGTTGCTAGTTGTTCGTTGGGAACCTACAGGCCCCGGCGTAGTGCGACAAACGCCTCGTACGCCGCTTCGCACAGAATCGCCGCGACCCCTACGAAAAGGCCGCCAAAGAAGCCCCAAAGACTCTGTCGCGAACTTAGAAATATAACATAGGCCATGACGCCGATTAAAGCGTACCGCAGCACGAACTTAGCGACCGTTCCGCCCCCCGATACACCGCGCCCCGTCTGGGTTACCTTCTCGGCGACGGCCGTCACCGCCTGCTTCAGCCAGACGAAATTCGCCCACGCTACCACGCACCCGAGAAGAACTCCGGCCGCCACTCGCCAACCGAACGCGAACAGTGTCGCGACCATCCCGCCGATGCCAATGGCAATCATGAACCGCCGGATCCGACCCATCGCACCGTCATAAAACACGTCGGCCGCGGGATTCGGCGATGACTCGTCGGGTTGGAGAGGATCGGGCAATTTGTAATTTGTAATGTGAAAAGTAAAAAGTGTCGCGCGTGTTGCTTCTGACTTTGCAAATTACAAATTACAAATTTCAAATCGCGCTGATCCCATACTTCTCTTCCAGAAACGCCTTCAGCTTCAACGGCACGCTTCCTGCCAGTTCCTGCCACGTCAGCACCTTGCAGCGCGTGCGCAGCTCATGCGATTTCACGCAGCGCATCACCGAGTACCACGCCTCGCGCAGGTCCGGACGCCGCTCGTCGTGCAGCACGCAGAACGAACCTCCCAGCGCCTGTGCCGCCAGCACGTTTCGGATCAACTGGTACGACAGGTATCTCTCCTTCGACTGCGGCAACTCGCGCCGCTCGAACACCTCTTCGAAATCGCGGTACGCATCGACGTACTTCTTCTCGCGCGACTGGAAGTCCGCTTCCGTCAGCTTTGCCTCGACCAGCAGGTCGCCGATGCGCAAGTCGACTTCGGTCCGGTCAAACCTCCCGCCCTGTAGCGGCACCCTCGCCCGAAAACCGAATTGGATAAACTTGTCATCCCAAGCGAGGACGTTAGTCCGAGCCGAGGGACCTTTTGTTTTCGGCGCCTCAAAGTCCGCCCCCAGCAGCGAGAGCACGCGCCCATCCTCGAACAGCTTCGGATAGCAGAACACGTTCATCAGCAGCGCGTCCGAGCTGTTCGACGAATCCAACTCCGCCCAGAATCCCCGATCGTTGCGCGGCAGGCTCGTGCGCCCGCTCGTATGCACCTTGCGCAAGCGTTTCGCCCAGGCGTCATTTTTCAGGATTTCCGCGTAACTCGCCCTAAAGAAATTCCCGTGCGCTCCCCCGGCCGGTTCATAGCAGACAACCGGCGCCTCGCCATAACTCAACTGGTGGGCGACGCGGTGCTTCGCGGCAAATGCCATATTGCGCTCGCGCAACTCTTGCCGCAGCAGCGACGCAAAATACGCGCTCGCCGGCATCAACCGTTCCGATCCGGCTTCATCGCTGTGCGCACCAGTTCCACGAATCCCGCCGCGATCCCGACCAGCAGTCCGACGATATACAGCCACTTCGTGTGCAGCCACGTATCCAGCCCCACGCCGATCAGCCATCCCACTACCGTGCACGCCGGCAACACGATCGCCAACTGCGAGTACTCCGCGAGTTGCACGTAGAATGCCTTCTTCGGCGGCTGATCGTCGGGCAGCGGTTGTTGGTTGTTGGTCATTGGTTCTTGGTTCTTGGTTCTTGGTTCTTGGTTCTTGGTTCTTGGT
>JBOGLI010000819.1:0-6507 GCA_050746165.1 Terriglobales bacterium
GTCGATGTGCGGCTGGTGGCCGCCACCAATCGCGACATCGGCAAGATGGTCGCCGAAAAAGAGTTCCGCAGCGACCTTTATTACCGCCTCAAGGTGTTTCCCGTCGAGCTGCCGGCACTGCGCGAACGTCCGGGCGACATTCCGCTGCTCGTCCGCTATTTTGTCGACCGCCACGCGCGCAACCTGGGCAAGACCATCGACTCCATCCCGCCCGAAGTGATGACGGCGCTCACCCGCTGGCAGTGGCCCGGCAATATCCGCGAACTCGAGAACTTTCTCGAGCGCGCCGTGATCCTGAGCAATACTCCGGTGCTGCGTCCGCCGCTGGGCGAGTTGGCGATGCCGGAAGGCGAGGCCTCGTCCGACACCGATCTTGCGACCGCGGAACGGGAACACATCCTGCGCATCCTGCGGGAAGCTCGCGGCGTGATCGCCGGACCGACCGGCGCCGCCGCCCGCCTCGGCCTGAAGCGGACAACGCTGAACGCCAAGATGAAAAAGCTCGGCATCGAGCGCAGCGACTACTCGTGAACCATTAATGCCCGTCGGTTTTGTTTTCGGTAGCACTGGCGTCCCGCCGGTCACGCTGCACTCGACCGTAGCACCGGCGTCCCGCCGGTCACTCAGTTTTGTCATCCCGAGCGGAGGTCCCGAAGCGACCGCAGTCGAGGGACCTTTTGTTTCTCTGTGTCCTCTGCGCTGATGCTTTTTCCGCCCGTAGCACCGGCGTCCCGCCGGTCACCACGCTTTGTCATCCCGAGCGGAGGTCGCGAAGCGAGCGCAGTCGAGGGACCCTTTGTTGCTCTGCGTCCTCTGCGCTGATGCTTTTTCCGCCCGTAGCACCGGCGTCCCGCCGGTCACCACGCTTTGTCATCCCGAGCGGAGGTCGCGAAGCGACCGCAGTCGAGGGACCTTTTGTTTCTCTGCGCCCTCTGCGCTGGCGCCTTTAGCCGCTAGCGCACACCTGCCCGGCCAGTAGTCGTTGTGAAATCCGCTTCACGTTCATTGGGGCTTGCCGATGCTCCGCAACGGGTGCAAGATTCCCAAGGAATGTGAAGCTCTGTTATCGCCAGCTGTCGTGAAGATGAGCAAAATGCCTCGGTATCTCGGAAGCGTTCGGTTTTTAGGCAGCTGCATTCTTGGTCTCGCCACCGCCGGATTGCCTGCTGCTGTTCTGAAATATGCCACAGGTCCAAGAGGTAATTTTTTATTGTTCTATTGTCCGTTCGTGGTGCTATTCACGGCTTTGTGGGAGCAGGTCTGGAGTCGGACACGAAAGCACGATAGAAAAGCGGGCAGGACATTGGCCAAGGTGCGGTACGAGCAGGGGGAACCTCCCGTGGGTGATGAATGGGAGAGGCGCTAGATGATCAGAGAAAATGTTCAAAACAATTGATGTTTGGAAACGTGTTGGTAAGTCGCGGGCTGCGAGATACAGGTGTTTCCAGTCGTTAGCAACGGGCAAATTCTCAGTGCAGAGCGCCGACTGGTATTCACTCAACGACCCTCCACCTGCGGCGGAAGCACATGAGAGGCAACATCTGGAATTGCTAATGGAACAGGCCCCAGATGAGCGTAGCGGCGCATATGACACGCTGGAGCAGGCGATTGCAGCGCACGATGCCGAGTTTGAGAATGTTGACGAGTGATAAATCTCCATAGCGTGAGTGTGCGCGTTTTATTCGCTCTTCGAGACATGTCGTCGCCGGTCATGGCGCGATGGGCCAGATGTATGATGGCCGTGTGAAACTCCGAAATCTTATTTTCTTCCTCTTAACGGCAGCGTTGTGTGCTCAGGCGGCCCAGAAGCCCGCCATCACCACCGTGATGTACCTGGTGAACCGGCCCGATTCCGTCGCCAGCTTCGAGAAGAACTGGCGCGGCGTATCGATCATCGCGCCGCAGTCGTTCTCGATGGACGCGCAGGGCTTCATCGCCGGCGAGGTCCCGCCAGCGGTGCTCGACATCGCGCGCCAACACCACGTCGCCGTCATGCCGCTGGTCACCAACCGCGGCTTTAACCAGCCGCTGATGCACACCGTACTGGACACGCCCGAATCGCGCGCCCGCGCCATCCGTTACCTGCTCTACTACGCGCTGCGCGACGGCTACATCGGCTTCCAGTTCGATTACGAGAACATCAAGTACTTCTATCGCGACAAGTTCACCGTCTTCTTCCATGAGGCGGCGATCGAGTTCCACAAGCACCACCTGCTGCTGACCGCCGCGGTGGTCGGCAAGTACGCGGACGACCGCAACTCGGAATCGCCCGGCGGATTTGACGACTGGAGCGGCGTGTACGACTACCGTGGGCTGGGCAAGGACGCCGACTTCCTCAGCATCATGGCCTATCCCGAGCACGCCGGATTAAGCGGTCCCGGCCCGCTCGCCGGGCTGCCGTGGGTCGAGAAGATCGTCGACTTCACCAAGTCGAACATGCCCGCGCGCAAGATCTCGCTGGGGGTTCCGCTCTACGGCTTTCACTGGATCTCGCTCGCGCCGGGCGAGAAGACGGCGACTGCGGCCTTCGCGCAGGACAATGCCGGACCGGCGGTAAAGAAGTGGAAGGGCCGTTCGTCGTTCTATCCGATGAGCGCCGCTATCATCGCGCAGCACGCGCCCGAGTGGGACGCGACCGAGCAGGCCTATCACACGGCCTTCACGGATACTGACGGCCAGCACGAACTCTGGTACGAAGACGCGCGCAGCCTGGCGCCGAAGCTGGAGCTGGTGACCAAGGACAAACTGCCGGGGGTTTCGGGCTGGGTGATGGGGCAGGAAGACCCGGCGATCTGGACGCTGCTGGCCCGCGATTATCGAGTGCGGCATCCGCGCGCGCCGCTGGCCGAAGGAGACTTCGCAAAACGTTCCAAGCTGGCCGCGCGGAAGCTGGGCGAGAGCCCACACATCGCGCGCAAAAGCAAGTAAGACTGAAATCATTTCGCGGCGCGATGTGTGGGGCACCCGAAAGATGTCAAATCGCGGAATCGGGGAATTGCGGAATGGAAAACGTGATTCCAATCCATTCCGCAATTACCGATTCCGCAATTCCGCAATCTTGGAAACCCGGCGCTGGCCGCGGCACCCGGCAGACACTAAACGCTTGCAGTCCGGCACAACCCCGCCTGCGACAAGAGCCTCTCACTTTGCGTGTCAATCATGGGCCATGTTCCAGGACGCAAGTACCAGTGCGCACTCTTAATCCTTGTTCTGATCGCGCTTACCGGATGCGGCGGCAGCGCATCGCCGGCGCCATCCACCACTACTACAACTGGAACCGGCGGAGGGACCGGCGGAAATCCGGCGTCGGTGCAGCACGTGGTGATTGTCGTCGAGGAGAACCACAGCTACGGATCGGTGATCGGCAGTGCGTCGATGCCGTATTTGAATGGACTGGCCTCCAAGTACGCGCTGGCGACCAACTATTTCGCCGACATCCACCCATCGCTGCCCAACTACTTCATGTTGACTGCAGGCGTGCCGGTGACCGTCGATGACTCGTACACCGGGACATACGACGGAGCGAACCTGGCGAGCGTGGTGAGCGGCGCGGGCAAGACGTGGAAGGCGTACGCCGAGAGCATTCCGAGCGCGGGATACACCGGCGGCGACCAATATCCTTACGTCAAACGGCACAACCCGTTCGCGTACTTCACCTCGGTGCTGAACGACCCCAAGCAGGTGGCGAACATGGTGCCGTTCACGCAATTCTCGGCGGACTTGGCGGCGGGAACTCTGCCGTCGGTATCGTTCGTGATTCCGAACCTGAAGAACGATGCGCACGATGGATCGCTGGCTGAAGCGGATGCCTGGTTGCAGTCGAACATCGGGCCGCTGGTCAACAGCGCGGCGTTCGCGAATACGGTGCTGATCGTCGTGTTTGACGAGGGCGACATCACCGACATCGAGCATCTCGGCGGGCACGTGGCCATGGTGGTCGCCGGTGGACCGGTGAAGACCGGCTACCAGTCGAGCACGTTCTACCAGCACCAAAGCACGCTTCGCTTCATGTTGGACGCGATCGGCGTAGGCAGCGCTCCGGGCGCGGCGGCGAGCGCGCCCACGATGAACGAGTTCCTGAAGTAGCCCGCGAAGCCGATGGCGGAGTTCCGGTGGTATCCTCTCCCCCATGGTGGAGAAGCGTGTCGATGACGTGGCGAGTATCTCGCGGGACGACATTCGCGAGGCACAGACCCTCTTCCACCGGCACCTGCGCGAGGTCGGTCTCAAGCACACCGAGCAGCGCGACACCATCCTCAGGACATTCCTGGAAACGCGCGACCACCTCTCGACCGACGAACTATTCCGGTTGGTCCGAAGAAAAGACCCGAAGATTGGCAGCACGACCGTTTACCGCACGCTCAAGCTGCTCTCCGAATGCGGGCTCGCCAGCGAGGTGCCGTTTCCCGACGGCATCACCCGCTTCGAGCACCAGTTCAACCGCCGCATCCATCACCACATGATCTGCACGCGCTGCGGCGGCTCCGTCGAGTTCTTCTCACCGGCGGTTGACGAACTCCAGCAGCAGATCGCCCGCGAGCACCACTACCAGACCAGCGGCCACACCTTCCAGATCTACGGCATCTGCGAGGAGTGCCGGAACAAGGTGGGGAAACGGAGAGCTTAGAAACCGGCTCTGGGCTCTTGGCTCTTGGCTTCCCCGTTCAGCGGAGATCCAAGAGCCCAAAGCCCAAAGCCAAAAGCCCCTTTTCCTCCATTGCCTGTCGCGGCGTTTTGGTGATAATGTCCGGCGCGCATGGGCGAGCGGTCGCTGAACCGCTCATCCCTGGAGGAACCTCATGGCATTCTGCGCGAACTGTGGAGCGGAGTTGGCGGCAGGCACAAACAACTGCACCAAGTGCGGGAAACCGGCGGGACAATCGGTAGGTGGAGGAGCGGCGGCAGCACCGGCGCCGGCAGCCCCGGCAGCGGGAGGATTGCAGGACAACGTCGCCGGCATGCTCGCCTATATCACCATTATCCCGGCCATCGTGTTCCTGGTGATGGAACCGTATAACAAGAGCAAGTTCGTGCGCTTCCACTCGTTCCAGTGCCTCTTCCTCGCCGGGGCGATGATCGTCATCGATATCGCGCTCGGGTTCATTCCGATCATCGGCTGGATGATGGCGCCGCTGGTCGGGCTGGCGGGTTTCGTGCTCGCAATCGTGAGCCTGTTGAAGGCCTACCAGGGCCAGATGTGGAAGATCCCGGGCATTGGCGACTTCGCCGAGAAGCAGGCGGGAAACTAGGATATTCGCCAGAGTCGAAAGCAAATTCCTCACGGACCGAAGTCCGTTCGGAATGACAAACCACGGCCACGGAGCAGCGGATGTAAGCATCCGGTGCGTCCGTGGCTTTTTTGTCCCCCTTGATGACTCGGCGGTGTCTTGACAATCCTTGCGGGGCGGGAGAAGCTAAACGCTTTTGTAAGCGAGCGCTGGAATGGCAGGGGGCAACGTGAAGGTCCGGGTCTTTTATCACGACAAGTGCTTCGACGGCAGTTGCTCGGCGGCGGTGTTCTCCCGTTTTTACCGCGAGCGGGTCCGCGAAGACGTCGAGTTCCAGTTCTCCGGGCTGGTGCATCGCGCCGGCGCATTATTTAACGAGAACGACTTCACCGGCGACGAGAACGCCATCGTTGACTTCAAGTACTCCGCGTCGCCGAAGGTCACATGGTGGTTCGACCATCACCTGAGCGCATTCCTCACCGAGGCCGATCGCGAGCACTACCAGCTCTCCGACAGCACCAAGAAGTTCTACGACCCGGATTACCGGTCGTGCACCAAGTTCATCGCCACCATCGCCGAGAAGCGCTTCGGGTTTAATCCCAAGCCGATCGCCGAATTGATCGAGTGGGCCGACATCATCGACGGAGCCCTCTATACGGACGCCAAATCGGCGGTCGAGATGAAAGAGCCGGCGATGAAGCTGACGATGGTGATCGAGGCGACGCAGGACCCCGCGTTCATCCCGCGGCTCATCCCGCTGCTGTCAACAATGCCGCTGGCGGAAATCCTGCAACAGGATTTCGTCGCCCGGCTGCTGCCGCCGCTGATGGAGCGGCATGAGAAATCGATCCGCATCCTCCGTGATCGCGCCGAATGCAAGGAAGGCACTCTCTACTTCGACGTCACCGACCAGGACCTGGAGGGCTACAACAAGTTCGTCCCGTATTACCTGCATCCGAGCTGCACGTATAGCGTCGGGCTGAGCAAGAGCAGTTTCCGGACGAAGGTCGCCGTCGGATCGAACCCGTGGGCGAAGACCGAGAACATGGTGAACCTGGCGAAGATCTGCGAACGCTACGGCGGCGGCGGACACGCGCGCGTCGGCGCAATTTCCTTCGAGCCCGACAAGTTCGACACGGCCCGCCAGGCGGCACGAGAGATTGTCGAAGAGTTGCGAGCGGCGTACCGCGAGAACGGCGAGGCTTCGAGGACAGCGAAATAGCGGTCAGTGATCAGTGGTCAGTGATCAGCGGGTTCGTCCGAAATTTCCGGTGCACCC
>JBOGLI010000820.1:0-2590 GCA_050746165.1 Terriglobales bacterium
CATGATGGTCAGCAGCGGCGTGCCCGTCGGCGGCGTCTCCCCCGGCCACACCGGCCGGTCGGTAACGACTCCGTTAATCGGGCTGCGGATCTCGGTGTAGCTAAGCTGCGCCTCGGCGCCTTTGTACTTTCCCTGGGCTGACGTCAGTTGTCCCGCGGCCGATTGCTGCGTCGCCTGTTTCCCGACCGCCTGTAAAGCAGCCAGGTGCTGCGCCGCAACATCGTTCGCCGACTTCGCCTGCGCCAGCGCCACCGCCGCCTGGTCGAGGTCTTTTCGCGGCAACGCGCCCTGCTGGTACAGGTTCTTCCGGCTGTTGTAGAGCTGTTGCTGCGCGTCGAGCGATTCTTTCGCCGCCTTCGCTTCCGTTTCCGCTTTGGTGATGTCCTCGGGCAGCGTCGCTTTCGTGGTTGTTTCGTACGCCGCTTGCGCCTGCTCCAGCGCGCCTTTGTTTTCCGCCACCGAGGCCGCGACGTCTTTGTTCTCCAGCACTGCCAGCAACTGTCCCTCGTGCACCTGCGATCCGCGGTTGACGTAAAACTTCTGCACCGGCGCCACGATCTTCGGCGTGATCGCCGCCTCTTTTTTCGGAAACAGAACGCCTTCCGCTGTCACCACCTGCTGCAGATTGGTCTGTGCCACCTTCGCCGTCTGCACCGTCACCACCGGCTGCGCTGCTTCTTCTTTCTTCGAGCACCCCGCCAGGACGGCGATCGCCAGGATCATGAGCCACAACAAACGTCTGTCATCCCACAGGAATTTGTCATCCCGAGCGGAGGCGGCCTGCCTTTGGCCGCCGCAGTCGAGGGACCTTTTGTTTTCTCCGCGGGCTCTGCAACTCTGCGCCCTCTGCGCTGAAGGTTTTTCCATTCGGCAATCCATTCAGAAACTCCCCGTCAGCGTCTGCAACTGCGCGACCGCCGTCCGATAGCGCGCGGCGCCATCATCGTAATTGTTCCGCGCCTGCAGCAGCGCGTTCTGCGCGTCCACCACTTCGAGCGCCGTTGCTTCGCCGCCCTGGTAGCGCAGCGTCGTTAACCGCAGGCTCTCCGCCGCCAGGTCCACTGATTGGCGCAGTACATCGAGCTGCCCGCGCGCCGTTTCCGCCTCGCGATAAAAAATCCGCAGGTTGGCGAGCGCAGTTCTTTGCGCCTCGCTCATCTGGACCCGTGCCAGGTCACGCTGCAGCTCCGCCGACTTCACCTGGCTCTGGGTTGCTCCCCAGTTAAAGATCGGGACGTTGAGTGTCGCGGCGAACGAATATCCGAAATTATTGATGTTGCCGGTCCGCAAGGCGTAATGATTGGCTTCGATGCCGTACCAGTAATCCATCGTGAGCGACGGCAGATGGCCAGCGAACGCAGCCGTTACCTCATGTTGCGATGCCTTCATCGCCTCGGTCACCGCCGCGATCTCCGGATTGTTTTTCCCCGCCAGTGCCTGCGCCTCCACAAATTCGGGCAGGGGCGCGACTTGGTCCAGGTCGTTCACCACGTCGAAATTCTCCGTGAAGTTTGGAAAGATCAGCACCGCCAGTCCGAGCTTTGCCGATTCTTCCGCCAGCAGCGCGTCCTGTACCGCCAGGGTGCGATCATTCGCCTGCAACTGCGCCTTGATGACGTCGGAGTGCGCGACTTCGCCGCCCTGCTCCAGTTGCCGGCTCAACGTCAGGAAGCGCTGCGCATCATCGGCGGCCGCCTGCGCATTCTGCAGCTTGTCGCGCGCGACGATCACCCCGTAGTAGTCCTTCACCACCGTCGTTACCAGTCCGCGCAGCGCGATTTCTTTCTTCGCCTTCGCCACCGCCTCCAGCGCCCGCGCCCGCCGGAAATCCGATACCAAACCTACGCTCAGCCCTTCATGCGCGACGCCCTGGCTGAGGTAGACGTTCACCCCGTCATTTGGGATGAATACCCCCGAAGGCGTGCCATTTGGCTGGGTGAAGATCGCGCCTGTCTGGTACGCCAAACTCGGCAGCAGCGCCGCCCGTGCCTGCACCTTGTCTTCGTGCGCGATGCCGGCGTCGGTAACCGCCGTGCGGAACTGCGACGCATTCACTTGCGCCAGCCGGATCGCGTCCGGCAACGAAATGGTGATCGCAGCATTCCCGGAAGCGGCGCCCGTGACCTGCGCGCCCTGGGCAGGAGTGGCCGTCTGCGCGCTTGCTTCCACCGCAAGTACCGTTAGCAGGAGAACTTTCCCAAACACGATTCCACTCCCGGAACCGCATACCTTCGCAGTTCCAACGTTAAGCGAAGCTGAAATTAACGACTTACCGGCAGGCGAACGGAAAACGTCGTCCCCTCTCCGTCGCGGCTTTCGGCAGCGATGCTCCCCCCGTACGCTTCCGCCATGGCCTTCGCGATTGCCAACCCCAGCCCATAACCGCCGGTTTCGCGCGACCGCGACGGGTCCCCACGATGGAACCGCTCGAAAATGTTGCGCAGTTCGTCGGCCGCGATTCCCGGTCCCCGGTCGCGTATCTCGACCCGCGTGCTGCCGTTGTCGCGCGAAACCGTCATTGCCACCTCTGCACCCGTTGGGCTATGACGGATGGCGTTATCCAGCAGGTTGCTCCAGATCAGCTCCAGGT
>JBOGLI010000821.1:0-3836 GCA_050746165.1 Terriglobales bacterium
GCTTTGGCAATGCGGTTGTCTGATACATGCGGTCTCGGCTTGCCCACGTCCTGTTATCGTCGTTCGAAAAAGAGACGCGAATTTTGAATTTCCAAAACTGTTCGGCACACTGCAGGGAAAAAATACAGAGCAGCTTCCCAAGGCGAACGGGTTAGTTACTGGCTACTCGTTCAGCTCCAACATGGCGCGGTCGGACTTTCCAACTATGCTGGTCTTGAAGTGCGGCTGTTGCGCCGCGGCAAACAAGTTACCCGCAGCACTCCTGCGATCAACGCGTGCGATTGCACTCTAACTCATGGGTCGCCTCCTAAATGGCGGTCCAGCCGCCGTCGATCGCAAGATTCTGGCCAGTGATGTAGCGCGATGCCTCTGAGGCCAGAAATACGACCGGGCCTTTGATGTCGTCCGGTTCAGCCATGCGCCGCATCGGGGTGCGCCGGGCGTAATTCGGAACAAATGCGCTGGGCGTGTCTTCGGTCTGAAAGCCGCCCGGTGAAAGGCAGTTCACACGCACGTTGTAGGGCGCGAGGAAGCTCGCAAGATAGCGCGTCAGGGTGATCATCCCGCCCTTGGCGAACGAGTAGTTCACCGGGTTCGTAAGCGGGGTGCCCTCGTAAATCGTGAAATCCGGGCCAACGATGCCGTAAATGGAGGCGATATTGACGATCGATCCAGAGCACGCCTTCTGCATTGGCTCGGAAAAGATCTGGCACGCGAGGAAGAGACCCGTCGAGTTCACCTTCATGCTGTGTTCCCATTCCTCGCCAGTCGTGTGCCGCAAATCGCCGCCGGCGCGCGCTACGGCGTTGTTGACCAGGACATCAAGTTGTCCATAATTGACCAGCAGTTGGTCGCGAAGTGCCCGGATCGAGTCCTCCGAAGCCAGGTCGAGTTCGGCGGCGTCGGCTTTCCATCCGGCATGTACCAGCGAGTCCGCGAAAATCCGGCATTTGGCTATGTCGCGTGACGCGATCACGACGTGCGCTCCGGCCTCGGCGAGCGCGGTGCAGATGTGTGTTCCGTAAATTCCCGCGCCACCGCTGATGAGCGCTACCTTGCCATTCAGCCTGAACAGTTCCGGAGCGTGGTGCATCGAGGACCGGCTCATCGACTTGCTTCCTGCGGCGCAAAATCGCTCTTCGCCGCCATTGGTTGTCACTGATTCCGCGTCGAGAATAGCCATGCTCGACAAAGCTTCCGTCGAGCTGATCTAGAATACAGCGACGCGATCAGCAGACCCTTGTCGCCGTCCTGATCCCGTCGACGGCGTTCGTGACGGGTGTGGACCAAATGCTGGCTTTTTCGAATATCACATTAGATCTAATTAACAGGCCAGGAGTCGCCAATTACCTATGGCCCATCGGCCGGTGCATTGAAGTGCCCGGCCAGTTACTGCAAACTAAGCTCGTCCATCCGAATCCGCAGCCGATGGGCCCTGATTTTTCCCTGACCTTCTTCGATGCTCCAGTGACTGGCCAGAAAATCGCCGTCTCGCAGCCGCATGATCGAAGGCTGTCCGAACCGCAGAGAAGTAAACATTTGCGACATCTGTTGGCCCTCGCGTGTCTGCTGTCCCGCCGCGCGGCCCCAGATCACCGCTTCGCTCATGACTTTCCAGGTGTCGCCCGAGAAATCCACTACCCGGACGTAAATCCCGGGATCTTCGGCCCGGTGGGCGTGAATGGAAACGAGATACTCGCCGCCCAAGTACATGAGGGCCGATGTCTGCCCCATGTGGCCGGTATCGATAAGCGGCGACCATGTGTAACCGTTGTCGTGCGACACAGTGACCCTATTACTGAGATGTCTCTGGTTGATGTCATCGTAAGCCCAAATGATCGCAACCAGTCTGCTAGGCTGCATCTCGCACACGCGGGACTCCCAAGGGATAAACTGTCCCGACGTGACGAACAACGTGCGGTCGTCCCAGTTCCTTCCGTGGTCGCGGCTTCTCAGCACAACTCCGATTCTGCCGCTGGGATTCGACCCGTCCGGCAGTTTGTAATACCCGGCGGTCGCAATCAGGTCACCGGATGCCGTTTCGATGCACGCGCCGGAGTTTTCGAGTAACTCGGGCCGGCTACGTTCGATGATCTTGGGTTGCGACCAACTCCGCCCGAGATCGCGCGAGAAGCTGACGACATTCTCGCCCGGTTGAAATCCGCCCGACTCGGGAATCGCGATTGCCTGTTCGAGGTTGCGACGATGGAACCGATACCCAGTCGCGATGAGCGTGCCATCGCGCAACAGGCGAGGTTTCATCGTGTCGGTGGTCTCGACGCCGAGCGCGGATTTGTCATAGAGCGGCCCCTGTAAATGCCACGTAGAACCGCCGTTATGGGATCGCGTGATGTAGGTCGTGCCGTTGGGCGCTTCAAACGCTTCGGCGAGCACAAACAGCGCGATCAGTTCACCGTCCGGCAGTTGCTCAATGCCGGGATGATAGCCGTGGCGGCTGTGCACGTGTGGCTTGGGATTGTCGTAGACGATATATGGCTCGACGTACTCGATGACTGTCGGCGATTTACCGACCTCCTTGCGCGTGGTGGCGTGCTGGTTGGTTTCTGCCCCTCCGGTTGGTCGAGCGAATGAAGTCACGGCATCTCCATCGCGGTGCTCCTGCTGCGGCCCACTGCATTTCCGACAGGGGTCTGGAAAACGGTGCTTCCATCGTTTGCGGAAGCCCGCGACGATTATATCTGTCGACAGTCGACTATGTTAACCCTGAGAGGCGGGTTTGTCAAGCGCGAGAAACTCACAATCGGATGTCAGGAATCTACTGCGCATCGCCGCTTGTATGTCGTCACTGTGATGTGAGACACTCTGCCGACAGTCGACCATGACATCAGGTACATTCACGCTCACTGACTGGCTCATCCTTGGCGGCTATATCGCCCTGATAAGCACCGTCGGTTCGCTCTTTTACCGGAAGAAAACCTCGCCGGGAGATTTCTTCCTCGGTGGTCGCGGCATGAAGGCGATTCCCGTCGCCATTTCCCTGGTCGCGGCCGATATGAGTGCGATCAGCTACATGGGCGCACCCGCTTGGACCTACCAGCATAATCTCGAACTCGTGTGGTCGAGCTGGTCTTACCTATTCGTTGCGCCGGTGGTCATGTTCCTCTTCATGCCCTTCTACTCGCGCTTCCGCTTCTACACCGCTTACGAGTACCTGGAGCGTCGCTTCGACGTGAAAACGCGCCTCCTCGGCAGCGGCATTTTTCTCCTGATGCGCGGCTCGCACGTCGCGATCGTCATCTACGCCCCGTCGCTGATCCTGTCGCTGATTACCGGACTGCCGCTGGTCGGCAGCGTCCTCATCATGGGAGTGTGCACCACGATCTACACGACGTTAGGCGGGATGAAAGCGGTCATCTGGACCGACGTCTTGCAGTTTTCGATCCTGATCGGAGGATTGATCACGGTGGTTTGGCTGTCGATCGCTCACGTGCCCGGTGGCGTTCACGCCGTTTATCAGGTGGCGCATAATGCGGGGCGGCTCCACCTGTTAAACTTCTCAACGGACCTCTCGCAGATCACCACATTTTGGGCGGCAGCCATCGGCGGTAGTTTCGAGGCGTTATCCACGCTCGGCACGGACCAGGCCTATTTGCAGCGCTACTTCACGACGCGGTCGTTGCGCGAGGGACGCAAGTCGATCATGCTCGACGCCCTTATCATCGTACCGGTGTCGCTCGTGCTGTATTGCGTCGGTCCGGTGCTTTACACGTTCTACCGCTTCCATCCGCAGGCGCTGAACGGGTTGCCGACCATGGACGCGATCCTGCCGTTCTTTGTCATTCATGAATTGGGCGGGTGGTTTTCCGGGCTAGTCA
>JBOGLI010000822.1:0-3997 GCA_050746165.1 Terriglobales bacterium
CATCTGAATTCCTTTTGAAATTTTATCCTCTGCGTCCCCTGCGTCCTCTGTGTCTAATCCCCGGTCTCTAATCCCCAGTTCCCCGCGATTTCAGCAAGCTCCACACGCTGCTGTAATCGTCGGTCCAGAGCACCTGGCGGCCTTGAGCCACGGTGACCTCGCCCGCCCGGAATAGCTCTTCCTTGTACGGCAGCTCGTGATCGCTGACCAGCACCCACGTCGAATCGAAGACTTCGTGGTCGTCGTCGGGCGCATTCTCCATGACGACAACTTTCATACCGAGACGCGCGGCCGCCCCACGGACTACCGGCACCAGGTCGAGGTAGCGATTGGAAACGTGCACGGCGAGCACGCCGCCAGGCCGCAGATGCTTAAAGTAAAGCTCGAAGGATTCCAGCGTAAGCAGATGAACCGGAATCGAATCGCCGGAGAAGGCATCCACTGCCAGCACATCAAAATTCTGCTTCGGTTCGCGCTCCAACGAGAGACGCGCGTCGCCGGGAACGATGTCCACCTGCGCCTGCGAGTCCTTCAGGAAAGTGAACTGGTGCTGGGCGACGTCAATGACCAGCGGATTGATGTCGTAAAACCGATACTTGTCGCCCCAGCGGCCGTAAGAGGCAAGCGTTCCCGCGCCCAATCCGATGACTCCCACGCGTAGCGGCCCGCGCTTCCCTTCCTGAACTAGCGCTACGCCGACGCCGGAATTCGTCGAGTAGTAGGTCGTTGCAAACCGGCGCATCGACGGCGTCAGGAACTGCAGCCCATGATTGATCGTCCCATTGACCAGCTCGCGGTAACGCGGATCGGGAGGGTCGAAAATATCGGCCGGATTCGGCGGGATCTGCGGAGGCATGCTGGACAGCTTGTCGTACACGCGCAGGATTCCATAGAAATTCCGGCCTTTGAAGCGAGTGAACTCGTTGTCCTCGCGCGCATTCACCGCCAGGCTGACGACGATGGCCAGCGCGATGGCTGACATGAGTAGAATAACGGGGTGGCCCACCCTAGCCCGTTTTTGGCTAGGGTGGGATTGAAATATCCCATCCGGATCGCGCGCCACCACAATCACCGCCAGCACCGCGCACGCGCCGACCGCGATCGGCAACTCCGTCAGGCCGGTGAACACGCGCGGGGCAATCAGTGCGACGAACAGGGCTCCCAGCGCACCGCCGAGAGCAATCATCAGATAAAAGCTGGTCAGGTATCGAGGGTGCGGCTTCAGGCGCGCCAGCTCGCCGTGGCAGAACATGCAGCAGACGAACAGGAACCCGCAGAACATCGGGACCAGCACCACCAGCGGCGCGGGATCGAACTTATCGCTCAGCACGTAAGCCAGTCCGCCTAATGCCACAGCAACGAGGCGGAGGAAAACGCTGCGCCGGTACCAGCGCGGGTGGTCGAAGCAGACGATGAAGCTGAGCAGGTACAGGCTCAACGGCAGGACCCATAGGAACGGCACAGCAGCGATATTCTGGGAAATGTGGTTCGTGATGGCCAGCAGCAGCGCCGACGCCACCGCCGCCAGCGACACCCACAGCAAACGCAGCATTCGGCTGGGTGGGTGCGCCGCAACTTCCGCCAGTTCGACGCGACCGGCGGTTCCACGTGCCCTCAGCGCGATCCAACCGCACAGGACTCCGGCAATGACATAGGCGCCGGACCAGACCATGGCCTGCATGCGCGTGTGCACATACGGCTCGATCAGGATGGGATAACTGAGAAGCGCCAGCATCGAGCCCGCATTGGAGAGGGCGTAGAAGCGATAGGGATTCGAAGTTTGAAGGTGCCCCACATCTGCCCCGTTTTGGGGGTGGCCCACCCTAGCCTGGTTTTGGCTAGGGTGGGGAGTCCGTGACCACCACGCCTGCAGCAGCGGCCCAGTCGAGGAAAGCACGAAAAATGGCACCCCGATCGTCACCGCCAGCACGAGGAGGATCCTCCATTCGGGCTGAACGATCCCGTTCGGCTTCCATGCCACATTGGGGATGATGGGAAGCGAGGCGAGGCTGGCGGCAATCACCGCCACATGCACCCACGCCTGCTTCGCTTTCGGCATCCGGGTCAGAAGGTGAGCGTAGGCATATCCGGCCAGCAACGCCGTCTGGAAAAACAGCAGGCAGATGGTCCACACCGACGCCGACCCACCGAACCAGGGCACGATCATTTTGGCGATCAGCGGCTCAACCGCAAACAGAAGGAACGCGCTAAGAAAAATCGCCAGCGCGTATATCGCTGTCGACGTTCTCGTCGTGGAATTTGATTCCAGAGCTACCTGTGTGGCCATGAAGGAGGAATCGTTCTTGGTATTTGGTTATTGGTTATTGGTATTTCGTCCTTCGGATCGCTGTCTGCCGCCGATTGTTGAACCCGTGCAACGTGTCCCGCGGCCCGAAGCCCGGGCGCCCCGCCGTCGTTCCCAGCTTACTATTGCGTACTGCCGACTTTAGCCCCATAATTTCTGTGCTCTGGCGGGACTCGCGGCAACGCGACCGCCCATGACATCTGTCTCTATACGCTTAACGCCCACGGGCAACCGCCGGCTCAATGAGCTGGTGGGATTTTTGCTGCTCGTTTCCGCGCTCCTCCTTTTCCTCGCTCTTGCCACGTATTCGCCACTCGACCCTTCGATGAACACCTCTGCGGCGCCCATTCCTATTCGCCCCGCAGCGAACTGGATCGGAGTGGTCGGTGCGCTCGTCAGTGATGTCCTACTCCAGGCATTTGGACTGGCAGCTTTCTTCCTGCCGGTGTTCGTGGGGATGCTGGGGGTGCGCTGGTTCCGCTCGCGCAAAATCGACGCCGCCGGGGTACGCATGGCTGGCGGCACCGCGCTGGTGATTTTCTTTAGCGCGCTACTGGCGCTGCTGCCGTGGCACTGGCGCTGGCTGCACGTCATCCCCATCGAAGGACTATTGGGCCGGATCACCGGCGACGCGCTCATCCACTACTTCAACCTGGTGGGCGCATATCTGGTCGCGGCCAGTTGCATTGCCATCGCGCTGTATCTCTCAACCGCGTTCAGCTTCGGCGCCGTACGCCTATGGGCCGAGACGCGGTTCACGTTCCTCTATGCCCTGCGCGACCGCTATCAGGATTGGCAAGCCGCTCGTGCCAAGAAGAAGTCAGCCAAGGAACTGGAGAAGCGTCGCGCGCAGCGTCCGGTGGTGACCACGCAATTGATACAAGCGAAGAAGCAAGAGCGTGGGACCGGGCCATCGGTCGACCGTAGCACCGGCGTCTCGCCGGTCACGCAGCCGTCCGTGCCCACGGGTATCGAACGGGAGTTCGGAGAACAACAAGCTTCAGGTGACCGGCGAGACGCCAGTGCTACCAAAACGCCGCCGGAACCCACCCTGCCGCAGCCCGACCAGGACGACGTCGAGATCACCTCGCGCGCCGACGCCGAGAAGAAGGCCAAGACGACGATGCCGAAGATCGCCGGCGGCTACAAGCTGCCTTCGAGCGCGCTCCTGCACCGTCCCGACGAGCAACACGCGGTGAACGAAGAAGAGCTCAAGACGCTGGCCAAGGTGCTGGTCGAGAAGTGCGCCGAGTTCGACGTGCACGGCCAGGTCACGCAGATCAATCCCGGCCCGGTGGTCACTACCTTCGAAATGAAGCCCGAGGCGGGCGTGAAGTACTCGCGCTTCACCAGCCTCTCCGAAGACCTCTGCCTGGGACTGCGCGCCGAAAGCATCCTGATCGAGCGCATGGCCGGCAAATCCACCGTAGGCATTCAGGTGCCGAACCGCGAGCGCGAGACGATCTGGCTGCGCGAGTGCATCGAGTCGCAGGAATTCCTCGGCGGAAAGTCGCGCCTCACCATCGGCTTGGGGAAAGACATCAACGGCCGGTTGTCTGTTGCCGATCTGGCCACCATGCCGCACCTGCTCATCGCCGGTTCCACTGGTTCTGGCAAGTCGGTAGCGATCAATGCCTTCATCATGTCGCTCCTCTACAAGTCGAATCCCGACCAGGTGCGCCTGATCCTGGT
>JBOGLI010000823.1:0-1879 GCA_050746165.1 Terriglobales bacterium
GCGCTGTACTGCCATGATGGATTGACGGGCTGAGTTTGATTCGTTGTCTGCGCGCGCGACGAAGCGCAGCAAACAGTGATCACGGCCAGCACGGCCGAAACCACCGTCCGCCTCATTGTGTGGCGCGAGAAATGACTTTCCCCCATCCCACTCCTTGCGAAATGAACCCGGTCGCGGGCGATTGTGCGCCGCGGAGCGGGCGGTCTGTCATCGTAGTGTTTGGACCGGCGCGGCGCCTGGAAATCGCTGTTTTATAAGCAGAACAGCTGTGCAATAACGTAATAGCTGGCGGCGCGCCCCGTCAAGCCGAAGGCGCTGGAGCGGAACGGTTTTGAGCCGCGTCAATGGCGATTCCAATCAATATTGACAAGGTCAATCTCGCGCGGCTAACGTATTAATTGTCTGTTTCGCATATAGAACACTGATTTCTCTCCGGAGACGGGCCGCGCGGCTGGTCGGCCTTCTCCCATCGGCAGAAAGGACCTGTTGTGACACTCGCTCTGCTCGGCGGCAGCCCCGTTCGCACTCGACCATTTGCTCCCTGGCCCGACTACGGTCCCGAAGAAGAGACCGCGCTCATCGAAGTCCTGCGCAGCCGTGCCTGGGGCGGGTACCACGAGTCCATCAAAGAATTTGAGAGGGCGTTCGCCGCGTACCACCAAGTGCCGCACGCGGTCTCGTGCTCGAACGGAACCGTGGCCCTCGAAGTCGCGTTGCGCGCGCTCGGTGTCGGCCCCGGCGATGAAGTGATCGTCCCCCCGTATACCTTCGTCGCCTCCGCCAGTTCGATCCTGCTCTGCGGTGCGTCGCCGGTATTTGCCGACATCGACCCGGTCACCTGTGACCTCTCCGCCGCCGCCGCGGAACGCGCCATCACGCCAAAAACGCGCGCCATTGTGGTCGTCCACTTCGGCGGACATCCGGCGGACATGACCGCCTTCCAGGACTTGGCACATCGCCATCGCCTGGCGATTGTCGAAGATTCCGCGCACGCGCACGGCGCCCGCTGGTGTGGAGTTCCCGTCGGCGGCTGGGGCGATCTCGCCACCTTCAGCTTTCAATCGTTCAAGCTGATGACCGCCGGTGAAGGCGGCATCATTCTCGGACGCTCCCCGGAACTGATCGATAAATGCTGGAGCTACTGCAACCAGGGACGCCGGCGCGATGGCGGGTGGTTCGACCATTTCACGCTCGGCACCAACTACCGCATGACCGCTTTCCAGGCCGCCGTGCTGAACGCGCAACTGGCGCGTATGCCGCAGCAAGCGAAGCTTCGGGCCGAGAATGTCGCGTATTTCCGTCAGCAACTGAAAAACTTCGATGGCCTGACGCTTGCGCCCGACGATCCGCGGGTCGAGCAGAATCCGTATTACCTGCTCACGCTTCGTTTCCATCCGGAAGGTTTTTCGGGCGCCGATCGAGACACTGTTCTCCGCGCTCTTGCGGCCGAAGGCATGCCGTTCAAGCCTACGTACCCGCATCCGCTCTACAAGAATCCGGTGTTCACGGCGCTCGATGCCCAGCCCGGCGCGCACGCGCAGGAATATGGCAAGCTGAACTTGCCGGAAGCCGAGCGGGTGTGTCGCGACGGCGTTTGGCTCAGCCACACCGTCTTCCTCGGCGACCGCCGCGATATCGACGACGTCATGGAGGCCCTACACAAGGTCCGGAAGTTCGCTTCGTCGTTGCAGCCGCAGGAACAGATAGCTGCCAAGAGTTGAAGCTGGTCGTGACACGATGAAATCTCCGATTCCGATCTACGACTGCCACGGCCATCTCGGAGTTCATCCCGACTTCCCGGCCTGCAAGACGCATCCCGAGGAAATGTTGGCGGTCATGGATCTGCTCAACATCGAGGTGCTGGCGATCACCTCGACCC
>JBOGLI010000824.1:0-1375 GCA_050746165.1 Terriglobales bacterium
GGACGGGGCTGTACGCCGAACGTCACCAGTCCGACGCCGCGGCTGGACTGTGCGAATCCTTGGACGGCGATGGCGAGCTGCTGTTCGCGCACGAGCTTCTGGTAGAGACGCGATGACTGGCCGCCGGCGAGGATGTCCATGAGGACGCTGAGGGCGTACTGGTCGGGCGTGTTGCCGCGCGCGCCCTTGTAGACGATCTGCAAGCGCGGGAAGCGGGCAAAAGCGTCTTCCACGGTCAGGCGTCGCTCGGCCGTCTGCTTCGGCTCGGTCATATCAGGCTCGGCCGGCTGCGGCTGTGCGGGGATGTCTTCGAAGTACTTTTTCACCTTGGCGAGCGCGACCTTGCTATCGAAATCGCCGACGAGGGTCAGGACGGCGTTGTTCGGGGCGTAGTAGGTCTTGAAGAACTGGCGCACGTCGTCGATGGTGGCGGCGTTGAGGTCGTCCATCGACCCGATGGTGGAGTGCTTGTACGCGAAGTTGTCGTACACAAGGTTGAGGACGGCTTCCTGCGTCTTGCCGTAGGGCTGGTTATCGACGCGGAGGCGGCGCTCTTCCTGCACGGCGTTGCGCTGGTTGTCGAGATTGGCCTGAGTGACAGCCAGAGAGCGCATGCGGTCGGACTCGACGAAGAGTCCGAGATCGAGTTGATTGATCGGCAGGGACTCGTAGTAATTGGTGCGATCGGCGTTGGTGCTGCCGTTCATGGTGCCGCCGTTTTCCTCGATGAGGAGCATGTGCTCGCCCTTGGCGACGTTCTGTGAGCCCTGAAACATCATGTGCTCGAAAAGGTGCGCGAAGCCGGTGCGTCCGGCAACTTCGTTGCGCGAGCCGACGTTGTAGGTGAGAGCGACCGCGTACGTGGGGGCGCTGTGATCTTCGGAGAGGATCACGCGCAGCCCGTTCTTGAGCTTCACGTCTTGATAAGTGATCTTGCGGGCGCCCTGGTCTGCCGCGAGCGCCGTCGAGATGAGGGCTGCGAGGCACACGAGCACGGCGCCGAGTTTCTTCAGCATGGAAGACTCCTTAGCATTGCGCTGTTACGTGGAATGTAATTTCAAAACTGCACGGGAGAACTTTGCCCGGGCTGGCGAGTGTACTTTGCGAGGTAGAGAGGAGGGTCTTTAGTTTTGTAAATAATGGTATTGACCATCGAGCGGTCAACTATGTGTGCGTCGCTTTGTGCGTGCTCAGTGCGCGTTGCCGCCGAGCAGCGGTTTTCCGGGGAATACTCCCTCCACCAATGTGCCATTCTCGACCACGGGAATTCCATTGACGACGAGATATCGCACGCCAACGCTGGGCTCCGAGGGATGCTGGTAGGTAGAGCGATCGGTGATGGTCTGGGGATCGAAGACGACGATGTCGGCGTCGG
>JBOGLI010000825.1:0-4562 GCA_050746165.1 Terriglobales bacterium
GCTGAATGGTGCTGGGCGTGGCCGTAAATGTGACCGTAGGTTTCGGCGCTACCGTGACGGTTGCTGTTCCCTGCGTCGTCCCACCCGCTCCCGTGGCAACCAGGGTGTAGCTGGTGGTCTGCGTCACGGTTACGGTTTGCGATCCAGTTGGGCTCACCGCAGATCCATTCAGCGTGACAGCGGTTGCGTTCTGAGTTTGCCAGGAGAGTGCGCTCGGCTGGCCCGCCGCCACCGTCGTTGGATCGGCTGAGATCTGTACGGTCGGCGCTGCTGCAGGCGCCGGAGAGATCGAAGTTGGAGGCTGTGCACCTGTTGCCGCTGGGCCGGCGGTGCCTCCGCACGCGCATTGAAGCAATAGTAGAAGGGCCGCGAAGATCGTGAGCTTTGCTTTGCCGCCGGGGCCTGTTTGCCGTGGGAACATATGGGCCGTGCGTGCCTGCAGCTACTCTGGCACGTTGGAGTGGGATGTACGCCGGCCAACAGAGGTTTACCGCGTATTTATCACTTTCTATGTGGCGGGAATTGGCGGATGTCAGGCGCCGCGGAGCGCACGAGACGAGCCCGCCGCGCTCAGGAACTTGCTCATCATCCCGTCGGCGTGGATTTCCAGGAACGTTCCTTTTCCCGCCGACAGCAGGTCGCCGGCCTCGTTGCGGATCTCGCCGGCGCGGTAGTGCTCGCGTCCTTTCTTTCGAACTTCCCAGCCGATGGCGGTGAGTGTTTGCCCGAGCGGAACCGGCTTCAGGTACTTCACCTCGAGCGAGATGGTCGGCGCCATGATGCCGAGCGGCTTCGAGGGTTTCGACATCGCCTCGTCGAGGATCGCAGCAATGATCCCACCATGCGCATGCCGCGGCGGTCCGGTGAATCGTTTCGCCAGCCGGAAGTGGGCGATGAACTTGTTGGTCTCGTGGTCGTGGTGAAACTTCAGGCGCATGCCGTCGGGATTATCTTTGCCGCAGCCGAAACAAAAGTTCTTGCGCAGCGCCGGATGCTTCTTCAGCTCGCCATGCTTGTTTCCGACATGGCCGTGTACGTGGGTCTTGCGGGGCATGCACACAAGATGCACTGCCACTCGGGTTGGGCGCAAAAACCCGGGCTACTTGGTCGCGACGGTTTCTCCGGGCACGTAGCCTTGCGCGACGGCGGCCTGCGCGGTCGCATCCAGACTGCGAAGCAACAGCAGCTTGGAGCGGCCGTCGCGCCCGCCGGGAACGTAAAGCATATCCTTGGCGGAGTCGAAGGCGAGGGTGTGGCCTTTGACGTCGGTGGCCCACTCACGGTCCACGCTCAGGCGGTCCTTGGTGTCCATGACCAGCACCGAGCCGTTGGCCGCCGCATAAAGCTTGTTGCGCTGCGGCTCCAGCCAGAGCGCGTCCACGCCGTCTGGAGCGGCAACGCGATTCAACTCGCTGTCGCTGTTCAGATCGAGTGCCAGCACCGCGTACCGGACCGATACGAACAACCGCCGCGACGCCGGATCAAGAGCCAGGCCGGTCGGCTGCGAGGCATCAAGAGGAATCGTCTTCAGCAGTTTCAGCGATGGATCGAGCACGGCGATCGCATTCTGGTCTTCGAGCGAGACGTAGATCTGCTTGCTCGCCGGATCGAATGCCATGTAGCTGGGGCGTCCGCCCAACGCCACTGTGTTCCCTACCCCAAAGTTCCCGAGATCGATCTCGGAAACGGAAAGATCGCGCCAGTTGCTCGCCAGCAGCAGGTTCAACTCGGGGACGAGAAGCAGCGAACTGGGCGACGCTTTCAACGGAATGCGCCGGTCCACGCTCCAGTCTTTTAGTGAAACGACAGCGATTTCCTTCGCGTCGGAATTGGCGATGTAGGCCTTGCCCGCCTTGGCATCGATAACAATGCCGTCGGCGCCCTTCATGTCCTTGATCTCGGCGATCACGCGCCGTTTGGCGACGCTGAACACATCCACGGTCGAAGCCGCCGGGTGCGCCAGGATCAGGTTGCCGTTATACAGGGCTGTGTCATTGAAGCCGGGGCGTCCGGGAATCTCGATCATCGCGACCCGCCGCATCAGCACTTTCGGCGGCAGTACGGGCGCGGGTGTAACGGGCTTGACGGACCGAGCCACGGGTGCGACCGCCTCGGGTTGCGTAGCGGCGGGCGCAGGTGAACTCGGTGGCGTCATCGGCGGCGCCGCGATCGAATTGCTGGTGGCGGCGCTTTGGCCCCAAAGGGAAATCGAAAGGAACAACGCGAGGGGAACCGGGAGAAATTTGAATGTACGCATCGTGGGACCCGAATCACTTGGTTCGATTGGTTACGATGCGGGAAAAACCGGGGCTGCTGCCTGGGAAAAGCGGCTCATGGCATATGGCTCATGGCTCATGGCCCTCAAATCTCGAGTTCTGAACTCCGGGCCATGCGCCCTGAGCCCTGAGCCATTAGCCAATGTTCAGCGCGTCCTTGAACGTTCCCCGTTCCTTCTGGATCTTCTCCTGAAGGATGGTGATGGCGTAGATCAATTGCTCGGGCCGTGGCGGGCAGCCGGGAACGTACACGTCAATAGGAATGACCTGGTTCACGCCCTGCACGAGCGCGTAATTATTGAACACGCCGCCGGAGGTGGCGCAGGCGCCCATGGAGATGACCCACTTGGGTTCGGGCATCTGCTCCCACAGTTGGCGAATGACGGGCGCCATCTTCTGCGAGACCCGGCCGGCGATGATCATCAGGTCGGCCTGGCGTGGTGACGGACGGAATACCTCGGCGCCGAAGCGCGCGATGTCGAAACGCGATGCGCCCATGGCCATCATCTCGATGGCGCAGCAGGCAAGGCCAAAGGTCATTGGCCAAAGCGAGTTCTTCCGCACCCAGTTGACGGCGTTGTCGAGCGTGGTCATGATCACGCCCTCGGGGGTGGTCTCGCCGAGTTCGACCTCGCGCATCACGCCCGGCTTGCCGTGCTGGTGCGCGCCTTCCAGATTGTCGAAACGATTCGCGCCGCTGTCCATTTCCGGATGGCGCATCACCTGTTTGTCATCCATGTCAGGCATAACTGGTTATTTTACCTTACGTGTTTGGATGCCCGGCTTGCGCCGTACGACTCTGGGCGCCGGCGTTCCCGCGTGGAGGCTGACCAGCTTCACCGCCGCCTCTGAAATCGTTCCGTGATGTTCATACTCCCAGGTGACGATGCCAAGGCCGGGGACAAGCGTCATCGTCGTGGTATCGGGATTGGTAAGGAGGGCGAGGAAGTATTCCGTCGCGGATTTCAGCCTGAATCCCGGAATCCGCAGCGAGTGCGTCTGCGTGATCTTCTCGACCGACCAGCAGTTGAACGGCGCATTCTCTTCCATGCCGGGAGCGCAGAAGTCGTCGGAAATTTCCATCGGCACGCGGAACCAGATGTCTCCGGCGAGGCTGCTGGCCAAGTCCGTTGTCTTTCCAGCCTTGATCTCGTTAAAGATGAGCTGCGCGCCGCTCGGGATGAAGTAGTAGGTATCCCCATCGCGCACGATGGCATAGTCCGACGGCTTTTTCCCCGGCGAATAAAACGCAAGGTCCCAAGGCCCGCCGTGCAGCAGCGCCATGGAGAGATCGTCCTTGCTGTAGGAATCCACGATGGTCGAGGTCCAGGTCAGCGTGCGAACGCCACCCGGTTGCGCGCCGTTCTTGTCCCACTTCACGCGCGCGGAGTACGTCCACGTGGCGCCCTTGGACATGGGGAACATCTGTTGAGCCGACGTGGGGGTGCCGGCGATCACCAAACCTACCAGTGCCAGAATGATCAGGAGTCGAGCGTTATTCATCGTGCAACCGAAGTGAGGTCATTGGCAGGGCAGTTCGAGCAGGATTTGAATCCGGGGCCGATCTACAAATCCGATTGCGCCCAGGTCCTCGTCCTCCAGATGCAAAGACAACGCACCTTGGATATTCGAAACGGTTTCGTCCAAGGTGTCGCCTTGTGAGACGATCCCGAACTCCAGGACCTCAGCGATGTACGTATCGCCGACATGGTGAATGTAGCAGTGCACCTTATCGCGGAGCGGCAGCCGGGCCTGCGCGCATTGCGATTGGTTACTCTTCGCTGCTGGTTTCGGCATACTGCCAGTCTAGCGGCGAATCATCACGGTTTCAGCACAATCTTTCCAAACATCTGGCTCTTTTCCAGCTTCTCGTGCGCTGCGCGGGCCTCGCTGAGCGGGAAGACGGAATCGACGATTCCCTTCAGTCGCCCGGCGAATACGTGTCCCAGCACTTCGTGCAGCTCTCCCATCGTCCCCATGTACGAGCCGAGGAACGAGAGCTGGCGCGCGAACAGGAAACGGATATCAAATTTCGCTTCCGGGCCCGTGGTTGCGCCACAGGTGACGATCGTGCCGCCTATCTTGAGCGACTTCATGCTCTCGCCCCAGGTCGCCTCGCCGACGTGCTCGACGACGATGTCGCACATCTCCTTATTCGTAATCCGCTTCACCTCGTCCCCGATCTTCTGCTTGTAGTGGTCGATGACTTCATCGGCGCCCAGCTCACGGGCTCGGCGCATCTTCTCCTCGCTGCCGGCGGTTGCGATCACGCGCGCGTTATAGAGT
>JBOGLI010000826.1:0-4563 GCA_050746165.1 Terriglobales bacterium
GGCCCAAGCCGATGTGGGCATCGCGATGGGCACCGGAACAGATGTCGCGATCGAAAGCGGCGGGATCGTACTGCTCAAGGGAGACCTGCGGGGAATCGTGCGCGCCCGACGCCTCAGCCGCGCGACCATGCGTAATATCCGGCAGAACCTGTTCTGGGCCTTCGGCTATAACTCGCTCGGCGTGCCGATTGCCGCCGGCATTCTCTATCCGTTCTTCGGACTGCTGTTAAGTCCGATCATCGCCGCCGCCGCCATGAGCTTCAGCTCGTTCTCGGTGATTACGAATTCGTTGCGGCTGCGAAATGCGAAGCTGTGAATGGCGCAAGGCACATGCTCATGGCACATGGCTGATGCTGACGGCGTAACGAATCGAGTGTTAATTGTTGCGAATATTGCGAGCGCCTGAGCCATGCGCCATGGGCCATGTGCCAGATCCCGCTAGTTCCTCACCGCATTCTGTTCCGCCGGCGATTTGGCGAACAGAATTTCCGCCACCAGCAGCAGCGCGCCAACCACAATGGCGCTGTCGGCGATATTGAATGCCGGCCAGTGGTAGCTGCCGAGATAAAAATCGAAGAAGTCAACGACGTGTCCGCTGAACAGCCGGTCCCAGAGATTGCCCACCGCACCGCCTAGAATCAGAGACAAACCTACCCCGATCGACGTGATGCTGTGACTGTTCTTCCACAACAGTGCGGAGACCACCACCAGCGCCAGCAGTGAAAAGATCACCAGTATCGAGACCTTCCATTCCGACGCGGAATCCGCGAACAGCCCAAAGGCGGCGCCCGTGTTCTGCACGTGCGTCAAGCGGAAGAAGCCGGGCAGGACGACGATGCTATCGTTCAGCGAAATCCTGCTGGCGACAAGCCATTTGGTGCCGCGATCGAGCAACACTACGAGCACCGCGATGAGGAAGTGGTACTTCCGCATGGCGTGAGGAATCTCGATGTGGCCGTCAGTACGCATCCGGTTAGGGACCAATCTCTCTCAATGCCTCGCTGCAGCGTTCGCACACGGTCGGATACTTCGCGTCCTTCCCGACTTCGATCGAGTAATTCCAGCAGCGTTCGCACTTCTGGCCGGGAGCTGTGCGGATTTTAACCTGAATTCCGCTGCTCCCGCCGTTTTCCGCCGTTGCCTTCCCTAATTGGACGCCGGAGACCAGGAACAAGTAGCGTAAATCCTTGCGGTGGCGCTCCAGAATGGGAAAAAGCGTGGGCGGCGCCTGAATTTCCACCTCGGCCTCAAGCCCTTTGCCGATCAACTTTTGGTCGCGCGCGCTCTCCAGCGCCTTCTGGACCTCGTCGCGGACCACCTGCAGGTCTGCCCAATCTTTCAGCAGTTTCTCTGCTTCTTCGTCCGATGCCCCAGCGGCGGCGCGTAGCTGCTTGGGATCGGCGAAGAGCGCAAGGTGAACGCTCGCCTCGCGATTCGCCATGGCGGGCAGGAATCTCCAGACCTCATCTGCGGTGAAGCTCAGTACCGGCGCCAGCAGCCGCACCAGCGCCTCGCCGATCATCCAGATCGCCGTCTGCGCGGAGCGCCGCGCCTTCGATTTTGGCGCATACGTGTACAGGCGGTCCTTGAGGATGTCGAAGTAAATCGCGCTCAATTCCGTATTGCAGAATGCGTTCAGCGCCTGGTAAATGCGGTGGAAGCTGAAGTCGGCATACCACTTCAAACATTGCGCTGCGATGCCTGCGGTGCGCAGCAGCATCACCCGGTCGAGAAATTCCATCTCGCCCGGGGCGACAACGTCCTTCGCCGGATCGAAGTCGTACAGATTGCTGAGCACGTACCGGAACGTATTGCGGAACTTGCGGTAGTTCTCGGCCAACACCTTCATCAGGTTGTCATCGGCGCGAACGTCCTCGCGGAAATCGACCGACGACACCCACAGGCGCACGATCTCCGCGCCCATCTTCTCCGCCACTTCGACCGGGTCCACGCCGTTGTTCAGCGACTTCGACATCGCCCGGCCCTGCATGTCGAGCGTCCAGCCGTTGGTCGAGACCATGTTGTACGGCCGCTGGTTGCGTGCCCCGATCGAGCACAACAGCGAACTGTGGAACCAGCCGCGGTATTGATCGCCGCCCTCAATGTAAAGATCGCTCGGCCACGGCAGTCCCGCCTCCGTACCTTGCACGGCCAGGTAGCTGGAGCCCGACTCGAACCATACGTCGATGATGTCCATCTCCTTGCGGAACTGCGCGCCGCCGCACTTCTGGCACTTGCTGCCCGTGGGAAGGATGTCTTCGATCTTGGTCGTGTACCAGGCATCCGCGCCCGCTCGGCGGAACAATTCGACGACGGCGCGGTTCACCTCCGGCGATTGCAGGAACTCGTTGCAGCCCTCGCAGAAAAACATGGCGATGGGCACGCCCCAGACGCGCTGCCGCGAGATGCACCAGTCCGGACGCGTGGCGATCATGTTGGAGATGCGCTCCTCGCCCCACCCCGGGTCCCACTTCGTCGCTTTAATCTCGTCCAACGCGCGCTGGCGCAGTGTTCCCGACCGCAGCACTGGCGTCTCGCCGGTCACGTTGCTCTGCGTCCTCTGCCCCTCAGCGACCTCTGCGCTGATGTTTTGATTCCGTAGCACTGGGGGTGGCCCACCCAAGCCGGGTTTGCTTGGGTGGGGTTCCCTGATCTCCGCTTCCATCGAAATAAACCACTGTTCCGTCGCCCGGAAGATCACCGGGTTATGACACCGCCAGCAGTGCGGATACGAGTGCTCGATGTTCTCCCGATGCATGAGCACGCCGCGCGATTTCAGCAGCTCGACAATCGGCTCGTTCGCCTTGAAGACCGTTTGCCCTTCGTACTCCGGTAATCCATGACGCAGTCGTCCCGCTTCATCGACATTGCAGGTTTGGTCGATGCCGTACTTCACGCCGGTGTAGAAGTCGTCCGCGCCGTGCGCGGGAGCCGTGTGGACCGCGCCCGTGCCCTGGTCCATGGTGACGTAATCCGCGAGCACGCCGAGAATGCTGCGATCGAGGAACGGGTGCGCGAACGTCACGCGGTCCAGTTTGCGGCCGGGAAAGCGCGCGACGACCTCGTTAGTCAGTCCACATTTTTGCGAGGCTTCTTCCGCCAGCTTTGCCGCGACAATATAAACCTCGGTGTGGTCCCGGCTGCCCTCAGCCGGGACAAGCGCCACGTATTCCTCATCCGGATGAAATGCCACCGCCATTGACGCCGGGAGCGTCCACGGCGTCGTCGTCCAGATGATGGTGTTGACCGTTTTCCCCGCGAGCGCCGCATCCACCTGCGCCGGATCGCTCGTCATCCGGTATTTCACCCAGACGCTGGGGCTGGTGTGGTTCTCGTACTCGACCTCGGCTTCGGCGAGCGCGGTCTTATCGAAAATGCACCAGTACACCGGCCGCAGGCCCTTATAAATAGCGCCCTGTTCGACGAAACGGTACAGCGTCTCGACCACCGTCGCCTCATACTGCGGCGTCATGGTCAGATACGGGTCGTTCCAGCGTCCGAACACACCAATGCGCTTGAACTGCGAGCGCTGCAGGTCGACGTATTTTTCCGCGTACTGTCGGCACGCCTTGCGAACCTCGGCCGGATCCATCTCCAGCTTCTTGCGGCCCAGCGCTTCGTCTACCTTGATCTCGATCGGGAGCCCGTGGCAGTCCCACCCGGGAATGTACGGCGAATCGAAACCCGCCATCGTCTTCGACTTGACGACGAAATCCTTCAGCGACTTATTGAGCGCGTGCCCCAGGTGAATGGGGCCGTTGGCGTAGGGCGGCCCGTCGTGCAACACGTACATGGGGGCGCCCTTGCGCGCCTCGCGAATGCGCTCGTAGATGCCCAGATCCTCCCAGCGCGCGAGCATTTTCGGCTCGTTCTGCGGCAGGTTCGCCTTCATCGGAAAATCGGTTTTGGGCAGGTTCAGCGTTGCCTTGAGTTCTTGCGGCACCTTCGGTCATCTCTCCAATGTTGCAGGAATCTTTTCATTATAGCGTCCAGTCTCCGGTCGCCAGTCTCCGGTCGCCGGCCGCCAGAACATTTGCAAAGTGAAATTTGTAATTTGCAAAGTAAGAGTGAAATGCGATGTCAGCCAACTTTTCAAATTACAAATTACAAATTACAAATGCGTCCCAACTGGCGACCGGCGACTGCATGCAATTCTTACCCGATACGAAACATCTCTTCCGCCTGCGGGTTTTCACTGCATAAGCCGATGTGGGGGTACTAAGGTTCGAATTCATAATGGCTTAACCGCCGACTGGAACCCTCCGGCATCTAAAAAACTGTGTCGAGCTGCTGGATTCACGAGTTGATGGGCAAGCAGATATCCAGAAGTGGGAATTCGATGACCATTGTGGAGAAGCTTACGGCAGCATTCGCGTTGAGCAGTGGCAGCAACTGTGAAAGTCTCGGCCCATCAACGCACCTGCGACTTGGCACAAAATGTGCTTACTGAACCATGTACGCTGAATGACTTCGTCGCGGTGCTCATTGATTAAGCAATTGAACCCTGGAAAATAAACGAGCTATGGCACATCAGGTACTCACGCCCCCATCGGAATATCAGGC
>JBOGLI010000827.1:0-4406 GCA_050746165.1 Terriglobales bacterium
GTCGCTGCTGAACACGGCGTTCACCGGGCGGTCGAAGCCGGAAACGTACGTGACCTTTTTCGTCGTGGTATCCATCACCGCCACTTGGTCGGAATTATCGCTGAACGCCAGCAGCTTGGTGCCGTTGTGGCTGAGCACGACGCGTCGGACCTGCGGCACCTGGATGGTGGTCGTGGTAGCGGAGGTCGACGTGATGTCGGCGATCTCCACCGCTCCCGGTAATTGCCCGGCAAAACTCTCGTTGCGGACCGCCGCATAAACGGTTTTGTTGTCCGAAGACACGGCAATGCTGTTCGTCGCGGCGGGCAGCCCGAAGCTCTGGACGAAGGCCTCGGTTGTGTTATCGAACACCGACACTCCCGTACCCGACGAGGTCACCACGATCGTGTGCAGCTTGTCCGGAAATTCGGCCATGATCGTCGGGCTGCTGGAGGCTGCAACCTGGTTCCCCAGGTACTTATCCTGCGCTGCGTCGATAATGTAAATCTGTCCCTGGTAGGTATCGGTGACCAGCAGGCGCTTCTTGATTTTCGAAGTGGTCGTGCTGGAGGTACTGCTCGTCGAGCCCGAGTTCGAGCTGCCGCCGCATCCGGCAAAAAACAACAATACGGCAAAGGCGGGGACCACGATGAATACACGCTTCAATCGATCTGCTCCAAGATGGCGGAAAAATTCAGTATAGCAGGGCATTCCACTGGCATGAGGCCCCAGTCTGGAGTCTTGAGGCACACGTCTAACGCCTCGTCCCGTGTCCCTCGTGCCGTGCGCCTCACGCCTCACGACTCATGCCTCAAGACTCACGCCCCATTGGCCGAACCGCCGCGACCGTAGTAAAGTTCTGGTATTCGCTTTTGTCCTTACATCCATGCCATTCGATCTCATTTCACGTCTTCAGCAAGGCCCGGTATTGTGCGACGGCGCCATGGGAACCCTGCTCTATAGCAAAGGCATCTTCATCAACCGTTGCTATGACGAGCTGAACCTCTCGCAGCCCGACCTGGTCCGCCAGGTCCACCACGACTACTTCCAGGCCGGCGCCGACATTGTCGAAACAAACACCTTCGGCGCCAATTCGTTTCGGTTGGCCCGCCATGGCTGCGCCGACAAGGTGCGCGAGATCAACATCGCCGGCGTGAAACTGGCGCGCGAGGCGGCAAAAAGCTTTGACGGCAACGTCGCCGGTTCCGTCGGCCCGCTCGGCGTCCGCATCGAGCCCCTCGGCAAGACCTCGTTCGACGAGGCCCACGCGGCCTTCCTCGAGCAGATCTCCGCTCTCAAGGAGGGTGGCGTCGATCTCCTGATCCTGGAAACCTTTGGCTACCTCGAAGAGCTTCGCCAGGCCATCCGCGCCGCACGCGAAGTCGATCCCAATCTGCCGGTCGTCGCGCAGGTGACCATCGACGAAGACGGCAACTGCCTCGATGGTGCCAGCCCGGAAACTTTCGCCGCCAAGCTCAGCGACTGGGGCGCCGACGTCATCGGCTGCAACTGTAGCGTCGGCCCGGTAGCGATGCTCGATGCCGTTGAGCGCGTCTGCCATGCGACCAAGGTGCCGGTCGCCGCGCAGCCCAATGCCGGCATGCCCCGCTCGGTCGAAGGACGCAACATCTATCTCTGCTCGCCCGAGTACATGGCCAGCTACGCCAAGAAGTTCTCCGCCGCCGGAGTTCGCCTCATCGGCGGCTGCTGCGGAACCACCCCGGAACACATTCGCGCCATGAAGTCGGCGCTGCGCGTCGGCGTGGCGCGCTCCAGCAGTTTTTCGGTCGTGACCACCGCCAAAGCGGCAGTCGCCGCGCAGCCCGTGCCGCTGGAAAAGCGCTCGGCGATGGCTGCCAAAATCGCCCACGGCGAATTCGTCACCATGGTCGAGATCGTACCGCCCAAGGGCGTGGACATCCTCAAGGAACTCGAAGGGGCGCGCTACCTCAAGTCAGTCGGCGTCGATGCCGTTAACATCCCCGATAGCCCGCGCGCCTCGGCGCGCATGAGCAACCAGGCGCTCTGCATTCTCACCCAGCAGCAGGTCGGCATCGAGACCGTCCTGCACTACACCTGCCGCGACCGCAACGTGCTCAGCATCCAGTCGGACCTGCTCGGCGCGCACGCCATGGGCCTGCGCAATATCCTCTGCATCACCGGCGATCCGCCCAAGCTCGGCAATTATCCCGATGCCACCGCCGTCTTCGACGTGGACGCCATCGGCCTCGTGAACATCGTCCACAACCTGAACAAGGGCCTCGATATCGGCGGCAACCCGCTGAATACCACCACGTCGTTCGCCATCGGCGTCGGTGCGAATCCGGGCGTCAGCAATCTCGAGGAAGAAATTCGCCGCTTCGAATACAAGGTCGAAGCCGGCGCCGAATACGCGATTACCCAACCGGTCTTCGACGTCGATCTGCTGCTGAACTTCATGAAGAGGGTGGAGCAGTACCGCATTCCGATCGTGGCCGGCATCTGGCCGCTCACCAGCTTGCGCAACGCCGAGTTCATGCGCAACGAGCTGCGCGTCTCCATCCCCGAGACCATCATGGAACGCATGGCGAAAGCCGGCAATGCCGAGGAAGCCCGCGCCGAAGGCGTCGCCATCGCCCGCGAGATGTTGCAGGGACTGCGCGGCGTCGTCCAGGGCGCGCAGATCTCCGCTCCCTTCGGCAAGTACACCGCCGCCGTGGATGTCCTCGAAGTCCTCGGCGGCCACAACGCGGCAGGAGCGTGAAGCGGATGTTCTTGCGTAACTTCGCTCATCAGGCCGCGATCTTCGCCGCCGTCGTCCTGATCACTGGCAGCGCCCTTGGTCAGAGCCGACCGGATTTCTCGGGAACGTACCGGCTATCAGCTGTGAAGGGTGACCCGGCAGTCAATGAGCACAAGAATTTGGGCTTGAAGGTCGTGCAGACCGATACAGAGATTGTGATCACACATCAATTTATCGGCCACGAATCAGAGAGTCGGCTGAAACTAAACGGTTCCGAAGGGAATTTCACCAGTCCGGGTGCTCTCTGGCGCGGATATGGAAAAGTGAAGTTCAAGCGAAACGATTTGATTATCAATGCAACCGTTCAATTTCGCGACGGGCTTCAGTTCAAAGAGATCACCTACCACGAAGAATGGAGTCTCTCTCCTGACCGGAAAACACTCACCATTCATCGCGAAACTCGACAATCGGATGTACCTGAGCTAGCGCTCGTGGGCGACGAGACGTACACACGTGAGTAGCCCAGGACGAGGGGTTGCCGCGCATTCACCGCACAAGTGCCATAAGGGGCGGCCCGAACCAGCCCGCGCAGCGGGCGACAGATCGTAGCCCCGCGCATAAGCGCGGGGTTGCGTGCGCCCTGATTTCCAAGCCCCGTAGGGGCGACAGAATCGGCGTAATAAGCCCGCGTGATCAGCGTTCATCCGCGGCTGATTTGTCTTTCCCATCGCACAGCCGATAGCCGATGCCATCCCGAATCGACCCCTTCCCACGACGGAACTTGGCCAACCGGCCATGTCCTTCTAGGGTAATTTCCACAGCCCTGGGGCTTTCGACTTAGGCTAAAATCTGCTTTGGGGAAACGCCTTGGCTAAGTTCGAAGAGTGCCTCCAAAAGCTCGAATCGATCGTGGACGAGCTGGAAAAGGGAAATCTTCCCTTGGAGAACGCATTAAAGCTCTTCGAAGAGGGCGTGGAACTCTCGAACGCCTGCCGCAAGGAATTGGACGAAGCGGAGGGCAGGGTGGAAATCCTGCTCAAGCAAAACGGCAAGCTGCAGGCGGAGCCTTTCGAGGCCGCGGCGGAACGCACTTCCGCCGGCGCTAAAAGAACGTAACTCCCTCGCCTGCGTGGCGCGCCCGCAGCGTTCGACTCGGAAGAGGACACCATGAACCGGCTCAACGTCGTTATCGCCAGCCGCGACACGAGCGTCGCCAGCCATCTCGCCGAATCCCTGAACGGCCAGTTCCGCTCGGTTTCGGTCGCTCATTCCCTCGACGAAGTTCGTCAAGCCATTCCACGCCATCGCGCCCAGGTCGCCATCGTCGACCTGGAAACCGCCGACCTCGCGCAGGTCAAGGAGATCTGCTCCGAGTTCGGCCATACTTACGTCGTCTGCACCCACCGCATTCCCGACGAAGAGATGTGGGCCGAGGCCCTCGCTGCCGGCGCCATCGATTGCTGCCACAACGCCGACGTGGCCGGCATCATGGACGCCGTCCGCCGCAACGTGCAACTCGCTCGCTCGAAAGCGGCATGAAAAATTGCGGAATTTGAGAATTGCGGAATTGCGGAATTGAAAAACCTCACCGGTTCTCAATTCCGCAATTTACCGATTCCGCGAGAATTGATTGTTCTTTCCACTCCGCAATTCCCGATTCCGCAATTCCGCAATCTCGAGGTCACTAGCTCGCTCGCTTCAACTT
>JBOGLI010000828.1:0-2169 GCA_050746165.1 Terriglobales bacterium
ATACTTCGCTGGGATTGATAAGATGAATTTGCAGACTTGCGCTCCGCCCCATGGGTTGTTCGTTGCTGCGGACCCCACAAACGTTGTCCGGCAACCATACGCTCCGCCGCATCCATGCGCCAGACGAAAATCATTGCATTTCGAATGTGTTACAAATAAAGGAACGTGTCCGCAACAGCCGTTCCAGCCGTCGAGAATAAACGCCAACGTTATGTCGTGATTTTGGGCCTCCCTGTCGGCGTCCCGCAGGTCATTGCGGGTGTGTTGCTGGCCGTGTTTTTCGCCGAGTGCCTTTGGATCGCGGTGCGCACGCCGTTGCGTCCGAATGAAATCGCGCACATCCAGCAGGGACAGCACTGGTTTGAAGGACAGCCGGACGCGGAGAGTGGACGCTTCCTTTTGGTGAGCGCCGTCGCCGCGATGGCGGTGGCAGGTTCGGGAACCAGGTTCGCGGCCGAGCCGACGCTGGCTTTTCAATACCCGCGGTCATGGCGATGGCTGGCGCGAATGCCGTTCATCCTCGCGGGCCTGCTGCTGGGCGCGTCGCTGTGGTACGTCACGCGACGGTTGTTCGGCAACGCGGGAGGATTCATAGCGGTCGGTCTGTACGTGTTTTCGCCCGCGGTATTACAGGGCGCGGCGATGGTGCAAGGCGCGATGCTGGCGGCGTGGGCTGCATTCGGCGTGGTGTTCACCTCGATTGCGGTATCGCATACGCTCTACGCGCCGCGCGACGTGGTGTTGTGGAACTGGCGCCGCATCCTTCTTTTGGGCATTTCGCTGGCCCTGGCGGTCGCGGCACAGCCTGTGCTCGTGCTGCTGGCGCCGGTCTCGCTCGGGCTCCTGCTGTACCTGGTTCCGCACCGGCGGCGTGAGTCGGTCATTATCTTCACGGCCGCGTGCATAACGGCGGCGTTACTCCTGCTTTCCATCTATCGTTTCCACCCGGCGGCGCTCGCTTCGGCATTCACCGGGATGAATGTGCGCGAGATCTCGCCCGCGCTGCTGGGACGCTCGCTAACGTGGTCGCTGATCGGTGTTTTCCTCCTGCGGATGCCTGCCGTGTTCCTGATGTTGCTGGTGTCGATTGGGACTTACGCCGTATGGAAGCGTCCGCGGTATTTCGGGAACACCGCTCCGCTAGGCGCGTGGGTGCTACTGATGCTGCTTGGAATTACCCTGCCGCACGTGGGCGGTTACGCGCTCTTCCTCGTCGCGCTCCCCTTCGCGCTCGTTTTCATCGCGGGCGTATTTGTCGACCTGCTGGAGACGGATTATTCGGCGCTGGTGCTGGGGCCGGTGGCGGGCGTTTTACTGGCGCATGCGGCGGTGAACATCATGGCCCTGGCGAGAATCCGCTAGGCGCATGGCCATGCGCCATGAGCCGTCAGCCATGCCATTGGCGCAACTTTTTGTACCTCACGGGTTCGATTACATAGGGCCTGGTCACCGGCCGGGCCCCAGCCGTAACGCAAGTTACGACGGTACCGGCCGGTGGCCTGAATAATGCAGCTTATGGGCCAGTTTGGGCGTCAACTAGAGAAGGAGTTACGCCCCGAAACCGTTCTCTCCCCTGACGATTTCCCGGCGTACAATCAAACTATGAAGCGGCTATGGGCAGTGGCGATCGTCGGTGTCCTGAGCTTGTCGGCAGCAGCGCAGATTCGCGGCGTTCCGGCGTCAGTCACTTCGGTTACGCCGACGCGGTCCGTGTCGGGGGTTCCGGCGAGCGTGACATCGCTGGGACCGAACGGATACGGAAGCCCGCATTGGAGCACGCGAGCGGTCACCAGCGGCCGGAATTTTGATCGCGGCAACTACAACTCGATGTGTTCGAGCGGTGGAGCGTTGATTCCCTCCGCCATGGGCTGCACCAGCACCTACTTTACGAATTCGTTCTACAGGCTTCCCGCCAACGCGGGCCGCACGAACCTTAATTCGCGCGGCAATCGCGGCCAGAGTGGGTATTACCCGGTATATGTTCCCTACACGGTGCCGGTGGTTTTAGAACCGGAAGAGCCGCAGCCCTCGATGGAGGCGGTGACGGGCGATTCCGCCATGTCGGAAGAATCGGCGGAGCCGCCGGCCTACACGGTATTCGAGCGGCGACCTACCTCGGCGATTCCGGCCGTGGCGGCGGCGCCAATCGACGAGAGCCATGTCTATCAT
>JBOGLI010000829.1:0-2680 GCA_050746165.1 Terriglobales bacterium
GGGCGAAGGCCAGTATGGTCCACGCCGCGATGAGTTTCGATCGGTTCATGGCATACCTCAACACGATCTCGTGGCTTGTACCTGAGCAGATTCCATGCGGGTGTGCTCTGTTGCCCAACTGGTAAACACAATCGAGGAGCTCGGGCCCGAGAAGATGTTCAGTGCTAAGGAGGCGGTCCGCCCCGGTGCGGTACATTAGTGGTCGGAGAATGCAATGGACCTGCGACACAGGATTTGGGAGCTGATGGGCGACGAGCGGCGACAGGCCGCAGCCAAGGCCTTCTGGGAGAACACCGAACAGAAGGGCGCACACCGGCAGGTGGAACAACTGCTGGCACAACGGCTGCACGCGCGACCGGTATTCGTGAAGCGACTGTCGACGGAAAAAAAGGCGGCCTACGTGGCGCGCGACATGGTGACGATGCCGTACCTGTGGGAAGCTGCGATGATCAGCTATCACTTCGCCGCGCACCGTCCGATGCTGGTGGATTTCCTGAACGCGCTTGGCATTCCCAACGACAATGGCCACTACGAATCCGGTGAATCGGTGCAACCGCCGTCAGAGGAGGCGGTAGAGCAGGCGGTCAAGACGCTGCTGGAAAAATACGACCGCACCGATGTGTTGGTGTACCTGGGCGCGGTCGTGATCCAGGACCCGGTGTTCTGGGCGAAGCTGCAGCCGGTCGCCGAGCGGATGCTGGGCGAATCAGCGGCGGCGTAAAAGTAGTTAGGAGCTAGGAGTTAGGAGTTAGCGTACAGGCCACTTCATATCGTCTGATTGAGTCAATTCGTCAGGAGGAACATGGCCCTTCATCACTCCCCGCGATTTCTGGAGATCGTGAACGACGCGCGCAAGCGGGTGCGCGAGACCAACGTGGATGAAGTGAAGCGGCGGCTCGACGCGGGCGAGAAGCTGACGCTGATCGACGTGCGGGAGGAGAGCGAGTATGCCAAGGACCACCTGCCGGGAGCGATCCATATCGGCAGGGGAGTGCTGGAGCGCGACATCGAAACGAAATTTCCGGATACCGCGCGCGAACTGGTGCTTTATTGCGGCGGAGGATACCGGTCGGCGCTGGCGGCGGATAACCTGCAAAAGATGGGATACACGAACGTGAGCTCGATGGATGGCGGGATCCGCGGATGGCGGGAGAAGGAGTATCCGCTGGTTACCGATTAACAGCCAGGGAACTACCCCGGGTAAGCCAAACCCGGGCTTACCCGGGGCACCCAACTTTCATGATGGTGATGTTCAAGCATCGGTCAATACGAATCGCGCTGCTAGTGGGACTCGCATGCGGGTTGGGCTTGGCGCAGACGAAGCGGCATGCGACACGACCTGCGGCAACTCCTTCCGCGGCGAAACAAAGTTCGGCCTCGGTCGAGCGCGCGATCCAGGAACTGGAGATGAAGTGGCTGGATGCGCTGGTACGGCGCGACCAAGCCGCCGTCGCCGAGATACTCGCCCCGGAGTTTCACGACACGACGATGACCGGCCAGGTGCGCAACCGAGAGCAGGCGCTGGCGGCGGTGCTCGACCCGGTTCTTCCAGAGCTGCAACGGTCGTTCGGGCGCATGGACATTCACTCCTACGATGGACGGTTTGCCGTGGTGAATGGAATCGTGCTGGTGAGCGGCAACGGTATTGCGGCGGCGCGCGTAGCATTCACCGACGTGTTCGTCCTGCGCGACGGAAAATGGCAGGCAGTGGCCGCGCAGGAGAATCTGCAGCAAAAACAATGAAGAATGAAGAAGTCAGAATGAAGAAGTAAGAATTCAGAATTCAGAATTCAGCATGAAGAATGAAGAATGAAGAATGAAGTATGAAGACGAGGTCTCTTATGACCACAGCAGCTGCGCCTGACCTGAGTTATCCCATTGGAAAGTTCCAGTATGCGGGCAGTTCCACATCCGAACAGCGCGCGCAGTACATCCGCGAGATCGAGGAGACACCGGCGCGGTTGCGCGACGCGGTCCGCGGTTTAAACGAGCAGCAGATCGAGACGCCGTACCGGCCGGGCGGTTGGACGGTGCGCAAGGTGGTACATCACGTCCCCGAGAGTCACATGAATGCCTACGTTCGCTTCAAGCTGGCGCTGACCGAGGAGAATCCGACGGTCAAGCCGTATAAAGAAGACCTGTGGGCGAAGACGCCGGACGTTGCGGCGACGCCACTCGAGGTTTCGTTGGCACTGCTGGAGAATCTGCACCGGCGCTGGGTGATGCTATTGAAGTCGCTCACCGCGGCGGACCTGGAGCGCACGTTGCAGCATCCGGAGTTGGGGCAGGTCAAGCTGGACCGGTACCTGGCGATGTATGCGTGGCACGGCAAGCACCACGTGGCGCACATCACGGCGCTGCGGCAGAGAAATGAGTGGTGAGTTCTTTGCGCCGCGGCCGAGGACGGCCGCAGCCCCACAATTTCGGGGTATAGAAAGTGCGGCCCCGGCGAGGGCGCCGGGGCCCACAAATCAATAACATTGGTCGTTAACATGCCGCCGCGCGATCCGATCGAACTCGAAATCTTCAAGAACATCTTCCACTCGATTGCCGAGGAGATGGGGGCGGCGCTGCGGCGGACGGCGTTCTCGCCGAACATCAAGGAGCGACGCGACTACTCCTGCGCCGTGTTCGACGCGGCGGGCCAGGTGATCGCGATGGGCGACCACATGCCGGTGCA
>JBOGLI010000830.1:0-2086 GCA_050746165.1 Terriglobales bacterium
GTGGCTTTCGCGCCACCCTGGTCGCCTCCGGATCGCCCGGCAATGCCCTGGTTATGCGCGCCGGTTCGACCTCGGAAATGATGGGTGGTATCACCCTCGACTCGGTAAAGATCGCGCAGGATGAACCCGGCGTAGCCCGCGATGCATCCGGTCAACCACTCGTCACCCAGGAAGTGGTGGGCGTCATCCCCATCCCGCTGATCTCGACCGGCACCGATGCCAACGTGCAGGTTCGCGGCGTATCTTCCAACGTCTTGCAGATCCGAAAATTCGTGAAGATCGTTCAGGGACGGATGTTCCAGTCCGGGCTCGACGAACTGGTGGTGGGAAGCAACGCGGCGAAAACGTATGAGGGATTGACCGTCGGCAATACCGTCAATTTCGGTGGAGGACGTTGGAAGGTGGTCGGGGTCTTCGACGCGGGCGGATCGTCGTTTGACTCGGAAGTCTGGTGCGACGCCCGCATCCTCAATGAAGTGCTGAAGCGTCCTGAAAATATATTCCAATCCGCCACCGTTCACCTGACATCGCCGGCGGCATTCCAGCAATTCAAGGATGCCATCACCGCCGATCCGCGCTTGAACCTCGAAGTCGAACGAGAGATCGATTATTACGCCAAGCAATCCTCGGGAATGACGAGGATGATCACCGTGCTCGGGGGCCTGGTCGCTGCGATCATGGCTTTCGGCGCCGTATTCGGAGCGCTCAACACCATGTACTCGGCGGTGTCGGAACGCGGCCGGGAAATCGCCACCATGCGCGCGCTGGGCTTCTCGAGCTGGAATGTAATTCTGTCGTTCCTCTTCGAGGCGCTCTTGATTTCCTTCATCGCCGGCATCATCGGCTGTGTGGCGGTACTGCCTATCAACGGCTTGACCACGCAAACCATGAACTTCCAGACGTTCTCAAGCCTGGCCTTCGCTTTCAAGATCACCTTTGACCTCCTGCTCATGGGTGTTTTCTTTGCGCTGGTCATGGGAGTTCTCGGCGGATTGCTGCCCGCAATGCGAGCGGCCCTGCGCCCCGTGGCGGTTGCGCTCCGAGAATTGTAGAGGGGGGTAGCACCGGCGTCTCGCCGGTCATGCGAATCCGCACGAGTTCGCCGATCTCCAGATCTCCATATCACCAGATCACCAGATGTTCTGTTGATCCGATGTAGTTTGATAAACTGCTCCCCATGCCGGAGAACACCTTCGACATCGTCAGCAAGATCGACCTTCAGGAAGTCAACAACGCCATGCAGCAGGCGCTGAAGGAGATCCACACCCGTTTCGACCTCAAAGACTCGAAATCCAACATTGCCATGGAAGGCGAGGACGCCATCGTTCTCTCGTCCGTCGACGAGTACAAGCTTAAGGCCGTCAACGACGTCTTCCAGGGAAAGCTCGTCAAACGCGGCGTTCCACTGAAGGGCCTCACCTACGGCAAAGTGGAACCCGCCGCTGGTGCCAGCGTGCGCCAGAAGATTACGCTGCAACAGGGGATTCCAATCGAAAAATCCCGCGAGATCGTCAAGGCAATTAAAGACACCAAGAAGAAGGTGCAGGCATCCATTCAGGGTGACCTGGTGCGGGTCTCCAGCAAGGACCGCGACACCCTTCAGGAAATCATTGCCATGCTCCGCAAGTCGGACTTCGGCATCGACATGCAGTTCACGAATTATCGAACGGTGTGATACGAAGTGCTCACCTCAAAGCTTGGCGCCGTGTGGCTGAGCACTGAGCACGAGCACTGAGCACTCGATTTTGACCACTCCCGCCACAATCCGCGCCTCGGAGATCTTCGACCTGCTCCGCGACGATCTCGCCGCCATCGAGCGCTAGTTCGGCCGTGACACCGTCTCCAACGTCAAGGTCATCACCGAAATCGGCGAGTACCTTCGTGCCGGCGGCGGCAAGCGTCTGCGCCCCGCGCTTCTGCTGCTCTCGGCCAAGCTGTTCGGACGCAATGGCCGCTCGTCCGTCCGCCTCGGGGCCGTGGTTGAAATCATCCACACCGCCACGCTCGTCCATGACGACATCATCGACGAGGCGCAGACCCGCCGCGGCCGCGCCGCGGCCAATACCCAGTGGGGCAATTCCAAGTG
>JBOGLI010000831.1:0-3838 GCA_050746165.1 Terriglobales bacterium
CGCGTTGGTCGAGCCACCCTATATGGGCGCGCTCTGGACGCCTGGCTATTGGGGGTTCTACGGTAGCCGCTATTCCTTCTATCCGGGCCACTGGGGCCTGCACATCGGCTTCTACGGCGGCATCAACTACGGCTTTGGCTACGTCGGCCTCGGCTACGAGGGCGGCTATTGGAATTCCGGGCACTTCTTCTACAACCGCGCCTACAACCACCTGAACACGCACGTCGTGCACCACGTGTACAGCTATAACGCCAGCAATCGGGCTGGAGGCGTTTCCCGTACCAGCTTCAATGGCGGATCGCACGGCGTTCAGGTTCGGCCGCACCCATCAGAAGTGGCTGCGTCGCGCGAACCAACTGCTCCGCGCATGAGCACGCAGGTGCAGCACGCGCGGAGCTACTCCGCGGCTCGCGGACAGCTTGAGTCCCAGAATCACGGCAGGCCTGCCACGCCAGCCATCAGCCGACCGCTTCGGGCCGACCGCAACGTGAGACCCACGAGTCACGGCGAACAACAGAAAGCGAATCCTCGGTAACGCCGCGACGTCGGCGCCCTAAAGCTTGGCGTGAGCCGCGAGAGACTCACACCGTTTGGCGGTAATCGATGTCCGTGCCGCTATGAATATCGACGACGTTGGCGGCGTGGGAAAATCTGCCAAGGCACACTCGGGATCAGCCCAGGCGAGTCAATTCGGCGACGGGCCGCACAGCCAGCTCCAGCAGTTCCAGCTGATCCCTTGCAAGCACTTCTACCCCTTCGTAGGGCTGCAGGCGCACCACACTCCAGCGCCGCAACTCTTCTTTGTCTATCACGCCTTGGCCCTCTGTAACCATTAAAAGCCGGAGGGCCGGGGTCGCAGACAACGTGTGGTGGCTACCGGATTCCGTTTTCCAAGCGCTTATTGAAAGGCCGCGGTGCGGAAACAAACCGATCTGCCGGACCGATACCCCCTGTTCGGAACTGGACCGCCACGGTAACGCTATGGGTCGCATGATAATGGGGGTTTTGTAAGCAGGCGGTGCGTATCGCAGTTCGCCGCCCTTCACGTGCAACCAGATCGCTTCATATGCATCGCGGTTCTTCCGGCCCTGCGGCCTATCGATTGTAAACACGCCGCTCTCGAATCGGCCATGCTCGGCGAGTTCCAGCTGAGCTTGCTTCACGCGATCGGGACCGATAAATCCTTGACCGCTGGCACCGCCGAACTGCAGGAGGACCACGATCCGATCATCGCCCCCTTCCTGAGGTCCATAATGAGCGCTCTCCGGAAAGTAGGCTATTTCGCCGCCCTCGACAAACAGGCCTTTCGCAATTGGGATCCGTCCCTCGAGGCAGATCCGGATCTGGTCCCAGGGATGTCGATGGCGCGGCGAGTAATAGCTCTTCGGCTCCTTCGACATGACCAGCATGTAATTGTCGGGGCTATCCTCCTGCCCTTCGAACAATCGTTTATGGGCTACCGCATCCCCGCCCGCCCGCTGCGTGACAAGGCTTTCGCCCCAGGGCATCTCCGCGGCATGAACCACATCCATCGCGTCAGCCTCCCGCGCCTGCGGCTTCACGCGCCGCGATTCGGCCAAATGTCAGCGCCCGCAGTACCGATGTGCCGGCAGGATATTGGCCATAGTACAGCCCTGTCACTTCGCCGGCGGCGTAAAGCCCGGGGATCGGCGTGCCGTCGACCCGCACGACGCGCGCCCGCGCGTCGCTACGTATGCCACCGAATGTAAAGGTGATGGCGCACGTCAAGGGATAACCAATGAATGGGCCGTTCTCGAGTGGCGTCGCCCAGTTCGACTTGGGCGGTCGTATGCCGGTCGCAGCCTTGCCGTCACGGATGGTGCGATCGGTTTCGCCCGGCCCAATCGCAGCATTGTATTGGTCGACAGTCGCCACGAGCGCCGCGGGATCCAGGCCAAGCTTGCCCGCGAGACTTGCGATGGTCGCTGCCTCGAGCGGTGGCTGGTCTGTCAGAATGATGTTGGCAACATTCGGCCACTCGAGAATCGCCTTCTCCGCGATTAACCAAGCCTCCTGGCCCTGATTCGCCCAGATCTCATAACCGAGCTGCTCGAACGTGGCATCGAAACTGTCGGCGCCCTCATCGAAGAACCGTTCCGCAGCACGGTTGACGAGGATGCCGAAAGGATATGCATAGACGACGGCATCGGGCTTGGAGGAACGCCTGTCGATCGGCTCACCATGGAACATATCGAACTGCCCCGCGAGACCGGCACCGAGTGGCGTTGTAAGCCGGATCCCGTCGCCGCTATTGTTGATCAGTGTCGGAGCAATCAACGGCAGTTGGACGGCGCGCGGGCCGAAATGCTTATCGAGTAAGTCGGGTGCGCCCTCAAAGCCACCGCAGGCAATCACCACGGCGCGCGACGGGAGGTGTTGCGTACCGGCAGGTCCGCGTACCTGGACGCCCGTCACTCTGCCTTCAGCGTCGGTATCGAGCCCGATGGCCTCGGTGCCATAGTGGATGGCCGCATGGGGCAAGTCGTCGATGACCGCAGCCAGCGTATCCACGATAGCGACGCCGCCCGGCAGGGGCATTCCGAGGCCTCCCCCGGTGTTGCGATTGGCGAAGGGTTGATCGAAGTAGATCCAGGGCACGGCGTGGCGATCCAGGAAATCGAACGTCGCAGGAACCTCCTCCGCCAGCACGCGGCAGTAGTCGAGGTCAGCCTTGCCACCGGAAACCCGGTTCATCATTTCGGTAAAGGCAGGATCCAGTTGCCGCTCTGAAGTAATGCGGAACCAGCTACTGGTCCAGCGCGTCGCGCCGCCGCGTTGCTCGCGCGAGGCTTTCTCGAGAACGGCGATCTGTGCATCACGCCCGTTCAGATCGGCGTACGCCACGGCGGCAGCCAGTCCACCCGCGCCACAGCCGATCACGACCAAATCATATGGCATCGCCGTTCTCCGTCGAGCCCGCCTTGAACTCGACTTTGTTGCCCATATCGATCCATACGCTCTTTACTTCTGTATAAGGATCGAGCGCCGCGATGCCCATCTCCCGCCCGATGCCACTCTGCCCGTAGCCCCCGAACGGGAGGGTGTGACCGATGACGCGATAGTTGTTCACCCAGATCGTACCCGCTCGTATGGCATGGAGCAGCCGGTGCGCCCGCCGCAGATCCTCCGTCCAGATGCCCGCTGCCAGCCCATAGCGCGTGTCATTCGCGAGGCGCACCGCCTCCTCCTCCGTCTCGAACCGGATCATTGCGGCCACGGGACCGAATATCTCCTCACGGGCAATGCGGCTATCAGGTGTGACATCCCGATAAACGGTGGGAGCCACGAAGTAGCCTTGTCGCTCGAGCCGCTTGCCCCCGGCGACGCACCGAAGCCCCTCGTCCCTGGCGATCGCAAAATAGGACAGTACTTTTTGCAGCTGTGCGCGCGAGGCAAGCGGACCGAGCTGAGTTGCCGGATCCAGCGGATCACCCGCGATCATGCGGCTGCCGCGCTCCGCCAACAGCTCGCACACACGCTCATACACCAAGGCCTGCACCAGAACGCGCGAGCCGGCCATACAGCTTTGCCCACTGGCGGCAAAAATACCTGCCATCACTCCATTGACCGCATCGTCGAGATTGGCGTCGTCAAAAATGATATTCGGCGACTTGCCACCCATCTCCAGCGTTACCCTCGCACTGCGTCGGGCGGCCTCTGCCGCAATCGCCTGGCCGGTTGCGGTCGAACCAGTGAACGCAATTTTTGCCACAGCGGAGTGCGCGACGAGTTCGGCTCCCACCTTCGGGCCACCGGTCACAATGTTGACCACACCGTCGGGAATCGCCGCCTCCTGGATCAGCGCGGCGAGCAGGAG
>JBOGLI010000832.1:0-2176 GCA_050746165.1 Terriglobales bacterium
GAGTAGCGCATGGCCACTCGGCTTGGTGAAGAGTGTCTCGACACGCTGTTTCGCAACGCGCGTACCTATAATGGATGGCTGCCGAAGCCCATACCAGACGAGACGCTGAACGAGCTATACCACTTGATGAAGTGGGGGCCGACGAGCGCGAATGGCAGTCCGGCGCGGTTCCTGTTCCTGCGCAGCAAGGAGGCGAAGGAGCGGCTGCGCCCAGCGCTTTCGCCGGGGAACGTGGAAAAGACGATGGCGGCGCCGGTGACGGTCATCGTCGCCTACGACCTGCGCTTCTACGAGAAGATGGACAAGCTGTTCCCGCAAAGTTCGGCGATCAAACAGGCGTTCGCGTGGAACGCGGCCCTGACCGAGACAACCGCGAAGCGCAACAGCTCTCTTCAGGGCGCCTACCTTATTATTGCGGCGCGTGCGCTGGGGCTGGATTGCGGGCCGATGTCGGGATTCGATAATGCGAAGGTGGATGCGGAGATCTTTGCGCCGTCGGGGCAGGAGGCGTCAGCTTGCCAGGAGCATGCGAGCGGGTGCATCAAGTCGAATTTTCTGATCAATATTGGGTATGGGGACCCGAAAACGTTATTTCCGAGGAATCCGCGATTGGATTTCGAGGAGGCCTGCCGGGTGTTGTGACGACGGCTTTCGGCTATCGGGAAAACCTTCAGCGCAGAGGGCGCGGACGAAACAAAGGGTCCCTCGGCTCCGGCGCGCAAAAGCAGCGCGCCTGCGCTCGGGATGACAAAACTAGAAAGCATTTTTCATTTTCGATTTTTGATTTTTGATTGAAAACGCCAGCGGAGAGGGCGCCGGGCCCCACTAAAACGTCAGTTCTCTGAGGAAGCTGCGCCCATCCATGCATCGTTTACACTAGAGCTGTCGGGGTTTCATCATTCATGACCGCCATTCATCAAAGTTCATCGGTTGCTACGCTGGAGCGGCGAAATCCGGAGCAGGAACGGGTTTTCGATGTCTTCCGCCGTTGGGGATACCTGCAAGCGGACCTCGATCCGCTGGGCCAGCACCTGCATCCACTTCCCTTCTCCGATCTGGATGAATTGACCGGACCAGTGGCCGACGAAGCACGCCGGATTTATTGCGGAACCATTGGCGCCGAGTTCATGTACATCACTGACCCGGAACAGCGGCGGTGGATCATCGAGCGGATGGAATCCGATCCAGGGGCAGTCGACCGGGAGCGTGTCCTCTCATTGCTATTGAAATCGGAGGTCTTTGAGCAGACGCTGCAGTCCCGATACCTGGGCACGAAACGATTTTCGCTGGAAGGCGTGGCGACGTTGATCCCCGCGCTCGACGTGGCATTGCAATGCGCACTTGAGCACGGCGCGGTGATGGGCGTCATCGCGATGAGCCACCGCGGCCGGCTTACGGTGATGACGCAGATCGTGGGTACGCGGGCAGCCGATGTGTTTTCGCGCTTCGAGGATGTCGATCCGCGCAGCGTACTGGGCGGCGGCGACGTGAAGTATCACATCGGGGCCACCGGCCAGTACCAGGCGCCGAACGGCGCGACCATGGGCGCGCACCTGGTGTCGAACCCCAGTCACCTGGAGGCGGTCGATCCTGTGGCCATGGGTCGCACTCGCGCCAAGCAGACACGACTCGGTGAAGACGGGCAGGCACAGGTGGTGGAGATCGCCATCCACGGTGACGCGGCCTTCGCAGGCCAAGGAATCTGGGCCGAGACGATGAACATGGCGGAACTGCCCGCCTACACGATCGGCGGCTCGCTGCACATCATCGCCAATAATCTCGTCGGATTCACCACCAATCCGTGCGACGAGCAAAGCTCGCGCTTTTCCTCCGATCTGTCCAAGCGTAATAACGTTCCTGTCTTCCACGTGAACGCGGAAGATCCGGAGGCCGTCGTGCGCGTGGCCCGCATGGCCATGGAGTTCCGCTACGAGTTCGGGCGCGACGTAGTCATCGACCTGATCGGCTTCCGGCGGCACGGGCATAGCGAAGTGGACGATCCAACCATCACGCAGCCGCTCCGCTACGCAAAGATTAAGGACCATCCGCCGGTGTACGAAAGCTACGGGCGAAAGCTCGGCGCTGACGTCAAACACCAGGTGGAGCAATACCAGGGCGAACTGCTCGACGCGCAGAAAGAGGGCGCGGCCGCGACCCGGCAGCCGCAGTTCCACAC
>JBOGLI010000833.1:0-2490 GCA_050746165.1 Terriglobales bacterium
GAACCACACCAGCGCGATCGGCATCCGGACGCAGCGGGGGCGGGTGCGCGAAGTCATTCTGCGCGACCGATTCAGCGGAACGGAATACGCGGTTACAGCGACGCACGTCATCAATGCCACTGGCCCATGGGCCGACATGGTTTGCGGCGCATCCGGCGTGAATACGCGCGGGCGCATGATCGGCGGCGTGCGCGGTTCGCACATCGTGCTGTCGCGCTTTCCGGGAGCACCGACGAGCGCGGTGTACACGGTGGCGCACGACGGCCGACCGGTATTCATGGTCCCATGGAATGGACAACTGCTGTTCGGCACAACCGAGGTGCGGGACGACGGCGATCCGGAGCGGGTCAGGCCCAGCGATGATGAGATCACGTACCTTCTCGACTCGCTGCGAAGAATGTGGCCGCAGGCGGAGGCGGCGGAAATCAGCTACACGTTTTCCGGGGTGAGGCCGCTCCCACGCGCCGATGGCGTCACTGCTTCGGCAATCACGCGCCGCCACCTGCTGCGCGACCACACCTCCGACGGCGCGCAAGGATTGATTTCGGTGATTGGCGGCAAGCTGACCACCGCCGCCGCCCTCGCGCGTGAATGCGCGCGAAAGATCGGACTGAGCGTGCCCGAGCCCGCTGTCGTGCATGGGTTCGTGGACGGTTCAGGGGTCGACGCACTGCTCGATCAATTCGCCGACGACGTCAGCCGGATCGCGCAACTCGATCATCGCCAGGCGCGGGCGCTCGTGCATTGGCATGGAGGCGAAGCGATTCATGTCGCACGCACGATTGCCGAAGACGCTCGACGACGCAAACCGATCGTTCACGGTACGCACCATCTAGTCGGCGAGGCGCTGTTCGCGGTGACCTGTGAGGCCGCCGTCACGCTCGCCGACATCCTGCTACGCCGTGTGCCGCTGGCGCTCGAGCCGGACTGGTCGGAGTTACGCACGCGCGAAGCGGCACGCAATATCGGCGCGCTGCTCGTGTGGACTGAACACAGGATCCAGATGGAAGCGGAGCGGTTTGAAGAGGAGCGTTCAGCGTTCCTGGTGCGGCCTGCCGCCGGGCGAATCGCTGCCTGACGGAAATGTCTTCGCGAGCAGGTCGGTGTCGTCCGAAATGATTCCATCGACGCCGAGCTCGGCAAAATCCAGCATCTCGCGCTCGCGATTGATGGTCCAAACAAAAACTTGTTTGCCGGCGCCATGCAGGGCTGCCACGGCGGCCGCGCTGCATAAACGACGCTCGAGGAACATCGCCCGCACGGGCACGCCTTTCCAGGCGGCAAGCTGACTGGCCGAATCGCAGATGAGACCGAGTGGAAGGCTACGATCGATGCGGTAGAGCGCTTCCGCGACGGTGGGAAGAAACGAGGAAATAAAATATCCGCGCCGCGGCGGATACCGCCGGACAAGTTCCACGACGACCGGTTCCAAACCTTCGACCTTCAACTCGATATCGAGGACGGCGCGTGAGGCGTAACCGGCAAGAACATCTTCCAGACAGGGCGCACCGAGCTGATCGAAACTGGAGCGGGCGACCTCGTGACGGCCAATCTTGGGATCATGGCAAATGACGTCGTGGCCATCAGCGCAGAGGCGGACGTCAAATTCGAATCCATCGCAACCATGGCGAAGGCTCAGGTCGAAGGCTTCCAGCGTGTTTTCCGGCGCGTGGCGGCGAGCACCGCGATGACCGAGCAACAGTGGACGGGCGCGCATCAGTCGAGGTCAATGTCGCGGACCAGCGGACGGTCCGGCTCTTCCTTGGCCTTCTTAAAGGCTTCCCGGAACTTCTTTTCCAGCAGCTCGGACTTATGCTTCTCCGCCTCGACCGACTGGCGAAAGATGGATTCCTTGCGGCTGTCCTGCTCACGCATGGCCTGGGCGGCGCCTTCGAGGTCGGCGAACATCTTGGGCTTCACGGCAGCGACGTGCGAAATCACCGCGTGCATGCCGGCGTCGATCTTCAGCACCGCCCCGCAGCACGGGCAACCGATTTCGAAGTTCTCCGGCTTGCCGCTTTTGTGTCCCATGTGGGTATTCTACCTGCGCCGGAGGAAAGACCATCACAAATCGAGCAATTGATGATCGCAACAAGCGCCTGCGGCTTCCAGCAAGCGGTCGAGAAGTGCGGGGCCGTAGCGCGCCACGAAGGAGATACCGGCGATCTCGCGCTCCTGGAGGTGCTTGTTGGGAAACAGGTTAGCGCTGAGCCATTCGGCGTGCCCGGCAATCTGATTGTTCTTGCGCAGTTCGGCGTTGGCGGCGCGATGGCGCAACCGGTCGATCTGATAGAAGATCTTTCGCCGCGAACGTTCGGCGGAGCGGACCAGCGTGGGATCGAGCGTCTGAAGCGATTCCTTCAGCCGTTGCGCAACTTCCTCCAGTGATGCGGCGGCACGATCGAATTCACCGGCGACATTCGGGGGCAGTTGCTGCCGCGCGATGCGTTCACGGACTGGATCGGGACCAGCGAAGAGGTCGGGCAGAGT
>JBOGLI010000834.1:0-4550 GCA_050746165.1 Terriglobales bacterium
TGGCGCAAGTAGGCGCGCGAGTACCGGCGGCAGACCGGACACGAACACGCCGGATCGGGCGGAGCGGGGTCCTGGGCGAAGCGCGCGTTCTTGATGTTCATCCTTCCTTCGGAGGTGAATAGCAGTCCGTGGCGGGCGGCGCGCGTGGGATGAACGCAGTCCATCATGTCCACGCCCAGCCGGGCGTATTCGCCGATCTCCTCCGGCGTGCCGACGCCAATCAGGTAACGCGGCTTGTTCTTGGGCAGATGCTCGAGAGTGGCCTCGACGATCTCGCGGGTTAAACCTCGTGGCTCACCGACACTGAGGCCCCCGATGGCGTAGCCGGGGAGATCGAGTTCGACCAGTCGTTCGGCGCACTCTTTGCGCAAGTCCGGGTGCATGCCGCCCTGGACGATTCCGAATAGCGACTGATGCTTGTCAGTGAAGTGATCAGTGGTCAGTGGTCGGTGATCAGCAGGTGTTCCCGAAAGTTGTGGTTTGTCCGGCTGAGCACTGACCACTGAACACTGACCACTTGTTTCCGCCCACGGTCTTTCCCATTTGTGCTCCTCGAAATATTTCTTACAGCGCTGCGCCCAGCGGACGGTAAGTTCCATCGATTGCCGTGCGCGGTCGCGGACGGCGGGATACTCGGTGCATTCGTCGAAGACCATGATGATGTCGGCGCCCAGGCCGATCTCCGCCTGCATCGCGATTTCCGGCGTGAGCGTGTGCAGCGATCCATCGAGATGTGAGCGGAACTGCACGCCCTCCTCGCTGAGCTTGCGCAGGTCGCTCAAGCTCCATACCTGGAAGCCGCCGGAGTCGGTGAGAATGGCGCGCTCCCAGCTCATGAACCCGTGCAGGCCGCCGAGTTTGCGGATCGTCTCCACGCCCGGCCGCAGGAACAGGTGATAGGTGTTGCCGAGCAGGATCTGCACGCCGAGTTCGTCGAGGAACTGCTGAGGCACGGCTTTCACCGTCGCCTGCGTGCCCACCGGCATGAAGACAGGGGTCTCGACGGTCGCGTGCGGCAATTGCAGGACGCCACGGCGACCGGGGCCGGAGGTGGGTTCAATCTGAAAACGGTTGGTCATCGAATCGCTCGATTGTACCCAAGTTGTACGCCCGCTTCGTTTAGCATGAATCGCGGGAGCAAAAACCGTTGGAACTATGAACACTACTGTTAAAGCGGTGTCCCAGCCTTCGCCGTCGTCGCGCTGGACGTCCGGTCCGGCAATCGTCGGCTACATCGCGGCGTTCACGTTTCTGCTGCACGTGTATGCCGATAAGAACTACGGCTACTTCGTCGACGAGCTGTATTTCATCGCTTGCAGCAAGCACCTGGCATTGGGATACGTCGATATGCCGCCGCTGCTCCCGTTCGTGTTACGCATCGAGCGCACGCTCTTTGGCGACGGGCTGCATGCCATACGCTTCCTGTCCGCGGTTGCCGCTGCGATAAACGTAGTGTTCGCGGGTTGGATGGCACGCGAGTTCGGCGGCCGTAGATTCGCGCAAGTGTTGGCGGCACTGTGCGTCCTGGTCGCACCGCTGTATCTCGGCATCGACAGCTACATTTCGATGAACTCGCTCGAACCGCTGTTCTGGATGGGCTGCGCGCTGCTGTTTATCCGCATCGTTAAAACCGGCAACCAGAAGCTGTGGCTGTGGTTCGGCGTGCTGGCGGGCGTCGGGCTCAACAACAAGTACTCGATGGGCTTCTTCGGCCTTGGGCTCGTGATTGGACTGCTGCTGACGCGCCACCGGCGAATGTTTCTCCAGAAATGGATCTGGTTGGGAGGCGTGATCGCGTTCGCGCTGATCCTGCCGAACCTGATCTGGCAGGCAGAACATCATTTTCCGTTCGCGCAATTGATGGCGAACATCGCGCGCAGTCACCGCAACGTCGCTTTGGCGCCCGGGCAGTTCGTCTGGCAACAGATCCAGGCCATGCTGCCGCTGACGTTCCCGATCTGGCTGGCGGGGCTGGTGTATCTGTTCGCCGACCGCGAAGGACGGCGGTTCGCGCCACTCGCGTGGACCTACTTGTTCATCCTGTTCGCAATGATTACGGCGCCCAACGGCCGGACATACTACGTCGCCCCGGCGTACCCCATGCTGTTCGCCGCCGGCGCGGTGGCGTTTGACCTCTGGCTCTCGCGCCCGCGTCTGGCGTGGATCAAGCCGGTGTATGCGGTGGCGCTGGTGGCATTCGGCGCGTTCGTCGCTCCGATAACGCTTCCTATCCTGCCGACCGAAACCTACATCCGCTACTCGCAGGCGACGCACCTTCAACAGCCCCGCATCGAGAACCATGATCTAGGCCCGCTGCCACAGTTCTATGCCGACATGTTTGGATGGGAGGAGATGGTGCAGGTCGTCGCCCGCGCCTACGACTCGCTGCCGCCCGAGGAGCGATCGCGCACGGCGATCGTCACCAGCAACTACGGGCAGGCCGGCGCGATCGATCTGTTCGGCAAAAAGTACGGCCTACCGAACGCGATCTCGTCACACCAGAATTATTTTTACTGGGCCGACCTGAACCAACCGGCGGACGCCATTATCGACGTTGGAGAGGACTACGACCACCTCACCGCGATCTTCCGCGAGGTGCAGCCCGCCGGGCAGGTGTATCACCCGTACTCGATGCCGTATGAGCATTTCACGATCTACATCTGCCGCGGGCTGAAGTACCCGCTCAAGGATGTGTGGCGGCCGCACTGGGACTGAAAAGACAGTTGCTAGTTGTCGGTTGCCGGCGAACCGGTTTACATAACGACGCCGCGCGCCTTCATTTTTTCGACGAACTGTCCCACGCTGACGAAGGCGCGCCCGACGGTGCCGTCGCCGATATCGAATGTCTTGCCGCCCTGCTCGGCCCAGGCGCGACAGCGCATGAGATAGAAGCGGCCGTCAAACGACTCCATGACGGCTTCAGCCTTCACCTTGGCGCCCACTCCGCAGGCGGCGGTGTGGCGCACATTGATGTGCGTTCCAACCGTGATCTCGTCTCCCTCAGCAAAGGGCTGGAGGGCGAAAAAGCACGCCATCTCCATCATCTCGATCATGTTGGGAGTGGACATCACCGGCGGCAGCGCCTCATTTCGCGCGGTGAGCGTGTGCTTCAACTCGACGATCTCTTCCACCTCGGCGCGGGCGCCGGTGGGAACGGGCTTGGGCATGGGGGCATTGTAATTTTTCATTTGGCATTTTTCATTTTTCAAGTGGCCGGGGGTGGATGGAGGACGAAATTGAAAAATGAAAATTAAAAAATGATAAATTCCTTCCCTTGGAACCTCTCACCCATTTCCTGACCGGGGCTGCCATCAGTCGCGCGAGCGGACTGAACAAACGGACGCTGTACGCGACCGTGACCTGCGTACTTGCCGCCGAGGCCGCCGATCTCGATATGGTGGCGTATTTCCGCGGCCCGATCACCGGCTTCGCGCATCATCGCGGAATCACCCATACGTTCATTGGCGTACCTTTCGTCGCCGCATTCGTAGTGGGGTTGGTTTACGTGGCGTGGAGATGGGGCGGCAGAAGAGCCGCGCAGCGGGCGCCGAGTCCCGCGCCTGCTTCCGACAAGATTGCCGTCGTCGATCCGGCGAAAACGCCTCGTTGGGGGCTGCTCTACGGCTTTGCCGTGATCTGCGGCCTCAGCCACGTTCTGCTCGATTTCACCAACAACTACGGCGTGCGGCCCTTCGAGCCGTTTTCCTACAAGTGGTACTCGTGGGACATCGTGTTCATCTACGAGCCGCTTTTATACGTGTTCCTGATCGGCGGCCTGCTGCTGCCGTCGCTGTTCGCGCTCATCAATGACGAGATCGGCGCGCGACGCCGCGGCCCGCGCGGACAAGGCGGCGCGATCGTGGCCCTGGTCTTGATGTTACTGCTCTGGGGCGTGCGCGACTACCAGCACCGGCGCGCCATCGCCGCCCTCAATGCGCGCCTGTATCACGGCGAGGACCCGGTGCGCGTCTCCGCGTATCCGTACATCCTCAACCCATTCCGCTGGTACGGCGTGGTGGAGTGCGACGATTTTTTTGTCCAGGCCAACGTCGATTCGCTCACGCCGGAGGTCGCGCCCGGCGGCCGTGAGACCACGCGCTTCAAGCGCGAGGAAACCCCGCCCGACCTCGCCGCCAAGGACAGCCGCTTGGGCCACGTTTACCTGGACTGGGCGCAGTATCCGATGACGGAAGTCGAGCGCACCACGAATCCGTCAGGTTACCTGGTGCGCTTTTACGACCTGCGCTATGACTATCCCGATACTCGCCAGGACCGCAAGGTTCTCAGCGCTCGCGTGGAACTCGACGACAAGCTGGATGTCACCGCCATGTTCTTCGGCACCCGGCAGCAGAGGCCTGACTTTTTTAGCACGACAGATAAGCGATAGTTGAACGATTGCGGAATTGGGGAATTGCAAATTGCGGAATTGAAAGTCCCACCGTCGAGGTTCGCAATTCGGCAATTTTCAATTCTGCAATTCCGCAATCCTCCTTGACGCTTTTGCTCTTCGGGAATAACAATCGTAGATTCAATCCGAGGTGCCCATGCTG
>JBOGLI010000835.1:0-9890 GCA_050746165.1 Terriglobales bacterium
CCGTATCGGTGGCGGGCGGCGATGCACCCTTCACTTGGGTGGTGCTCTCCGGAACCCTGCCTCCAGGTCTGGCGCTGAACGGCAGTACCAGCGGCGTGACGGACATCCAGGGCACGCCGACCACCGCGGGCCCCTATTCGTTCACATTGCAGGCCACGGACACGCTCAGCCGCGTGGCAACGGTGGCGCTGAGCATGACGGTCAACCCCCAGGCCACCTGCGTGCTGTCCGGCCGCTTTGCGTTGCAGTTTTCGGGCTACCGGGGCGGCGGCCCCGCCACGCACATCGCCGCGATCTCGATCGACAGCAACGGCGTAGTCACGGGCGAGCAGGACTACAAGGACCCGACCCGCACCACGACGGCTGAGACGCTGAGCCCCGGCACCTGCACCAACCGCGAGACCAACACGGGCGTGCTGACCCTCCTCGCGCCCAGCGGCAAGTTGGTGTACAACTTTGCCGCCACACCGCCCGACACCGCCGGCATCATCCATTCCGCGCGCCTGCAGCTCATCAGCTCGGGCAGCGACTCGGGCTCGGGGCAGATGCTGCTCCAGGATCCCACCGCGATCACCGCGACACCGCCGAGCGGCAATTTCGCCTTCGGGCTCATCGGCGCGGACCCCAGCGCGCTGCACTTCGGCGAGGCGGGCCGATTCACGTCCGATGCCACGGGCACCTTGAGCGCCGGCCTGATCGATTCCAATGCAGTCACGCCCCTGACGGCGGCGACACTCACCGGCGCGCTCTCCGCGCCCGATGCCAATGGGCGCGGCACCTTGACGCTCGCGAGCGGCTCACAGAGCACGACCCTCGCCTATTACCTGGTCAATGCGGGCAAGGCGTACCTGATGGACATCGATCCCACCACGAGCGGCGCCTCGACGCGCCTCGCCGGCCAGATGACCGCGCAGGTGGGCGATGCCAGTCCCACCGTGTTCGACAGCGCCGCTCTGGCCACGCCGTCCATCGTGAGCCTGTTCGGCGCCGTGCAGGGAGCCGATCCGGTTACCGTGATGTCGCTGGGGAGGCTGTCCAATGCCAACGCGGCGGCCGGTACCGTGGACATGGCCCTGGACACCTCCGATCAGGCCGCCGATATCGGTGCCGAGCCATTCACCGGGCAGAGCTATACGGTCGATCCCAGCGGCCGCGGCGTCCTGAGCCTGGCCGAGGCCACTGGCGCGGTGAGCTTCGTGTTCTATCTCGACGGCGTTTCCAACGGCTACCTCATCGATCAGGGCAGCACGGCAGGCAGCGCGGGGTTTCTCGAGGCCCAGTTCCAGGGGCCCTATGCATCACCGCCGCCCACCGGCATCTTCCCGCCGACGCTATCCAATGCCTTCGTTAGCGGTACGGCCTACCCCCAGGCGCCCGGACCCATCAGCCTCGAGCCCCTGGTGTATCTGAACTTCGACGCCCTCTCGAGCAACTTCTTCAACGGCTCTTTCGCGATCGATCCGAGCAGTGGCCGCGGACTGGGAACGCTCGTGGACAACGGCATCGGCTCGACGGCCGCGGTGCTGTACATCGTCTCACCGAGCAAGATGGACATACTGCGCTTCGGCACGGCCGCCATCGACGGCTCGATCGAGTTCCTGATTCAGAACTAGAGCGCGAGCGAGCCGCGGCCGAGCTCGACCACCTCGCCGCCCACACGGATGGCGCCGGCGGCCTCGACGTCGAGATACAGGGTCGATGGTCGTGCCACCTCGTCTCCCTGCGAGATCAAAAGCTTACAGGGTAGAGCTCGATTCATCGCCACCCACCAGCCGCCGAGATTGGCGGCGGCCGAACCGGTGGCCGGGTCTTCGAGTACTGCGGCGCCCTGCGGAAAGAAGAAACGCGCCAGGACGCCTCCGGCGCCCGAGGGCGCGAACACATAGGCCATGCTCTGCCCGTCCGTGCTACGCAGGCTCTCGAATGTGTGGCGATCGGGCGCGGCGCGTCGCACGGCGCTCTCGCCCGCGACCGGCACGATGAGCTGCTCCCTGCCGGCCTTCACCCACAGTGGACGATCGAGCAAATCGTCCTCCTCGAGTCCGAGTAGCTGCGCCAGGCGCGCGCGCGGCATCTCCACCTCGCGCCAGCTCGGGGCCTGGGCCGACAGAGTCCAGCGCGCGTCCCGGGCGGCCACCCCGATGACTCCGGCCTGCATCTCGAGCGTGAGCGCATCGCCGCCGAGCTTCAGGGCGCGGCACACGTGCGCGCTGCCGAGCGTGGGATGACCGGCGAAAGGTAACTCGTAGCTGGGCGTGAAGATGCGCACCCGTGCCGTGGCGCGCGAGGAAGGCAGCAGAAAGGTGGTCTCGGACAGGTTGAACTGCCGCGCCAGCGCCTGCATGCTCCCATCGGGCAACCCCGTGCCGTCCTCGAACACGCACAGCGGATTGCCGCTGATGGTCTGACTCTCCCGCGTGAACACGTTCACCAGCCGGTAGTGAAGCATCATGCGAGCGCCAACCTCAGGGCAGCCGGGTTGGCACGACGCACTGATCGATCGCGCCGAAAACGGAATGCCCCTCATCGAGCACGTCGATGCGGACCCGATCACCGTGCGCTAAGTAGCCGGTCCGCGGCGCGCCCTGCTCGGCCAGCTCGATGGCTCGCAGCTCGGCGATGCAGGCCGTACCGACCTCGCGATGGGCCTCGTTCGACACCGCGCCCGAGCCGATCACCGTCCCGGCGCCGAGATTGCGGGTGCGCGCGGCGTGCGCAACCAACTGCCCGAAGCTGAAGTCCATCTGCGCCCCATCCGGGTGGCCTACCTCGTGCTCGTTGCGGTAGACATGCACCGGCAGTCGGACCCGCCCCTCGCTCCAGGCATGGCCCAGTTCGTCCGGCGTTACCGCCGTCGGCGCAAAGCTCGTCGCGGGCCTGGACTGCAGGAAGCCGAAGCCGGTCCCGGCCTCCCGCTCGGCCAGCGCGCGCAGGCTCCAACCATTGATCAGCACCACGAGCTTGATGTGCGCATCCGCCGCGGCGCTCGTGCCCTGGGACACGCGATCCACGACCACTCCGAACCCGGCCTCGAAGTCCATGCCGTCGTCCTCCGAGGCCAGAGGCACCTCATCGGCCGGGCCGAGAAAATCATCGCCCGCACCCTGGTACATGAGCGGCACGCTGCGCCCCTCGAGCGGCGCCGGCGTGAGGAGCTTCCCCAGCCGCTCGACATGACTGTGAAAAGCGCACGCGACCAGCCACTGCCACGCCCGCGGCAGGGGCGAGCTGAGCTGCGCGAGCTCGAGCGGGAAGGAGCCCGCGGCATGGCCCTCGTTGATGTCGCGGTACAGCCCCTGCAGCTTCGGCTCGCTGTTCGCCCAGGTCTCGACGGCCTGCTGCAGTGTGGGCGCGACCGAAGCCGCGATTACGGCGCGCGACAGATCCCTGGCAACGACCAGGAGCCTGCCGTCCGGGGTGCCGTCTTTGAGCGTGGCCAGCTTCACGCAGACCTCGAGCCGCGCACGCCGGGGGACGTGCTACTTCTTCCGCGTGCGATCGATCAGCGCGACGGGCACGGCACCGGCCGGCGGCCGCCATGAGCCGCGCCGGCGCGCGCTGTTCGGAAAGAACCGCAGCGCCAGATGGGCCCAGTACATCGCACGCACGATCATCACCCCTGTCGCCAGCAACAGGATCAGCGACACGTCCTCGGGCACCTGCAGGGCGTTCAGCGTCAGCCCGGCAGCCGCCAGCAGCAGCGTGATGACCAGAAACATCATGAACGCGCCGCGTACCCCGAAGCCCGCCCGCAGCAGCAGGTGATGAAAATGCTCGGCATCGGCGCGCAGCGGGGAGTGGCCGCGAATCGCGCGCCGGATGATGGTCCAGAAGAATTCGAACACCGGCAGTCCCACGATCCAGAGCGTGGCCACCGGCGAGAGCACCCCGCCGCCGGCCGCCGACTCGGTGGGTGCCTGGGTGCTGCGGATGCAGACCCACGCCAGCGCCACGCCGAGCAGGGTACTGCCGGCGTCGCCCATGAAGCAGCGCATGCGCCGGTTGCGGCGAGTGGGCAGATTGAACATCAGAAACGCCACCGTGGCCGCACCCAGCACGGCACACACCGCGGCCAGATCGGGCTGCCCTCCGTGCGCAGCCGCCCACCCGAGGGCCAGCAGTGCCACGAAAGCAACACTCCCGGCCAGGCCGTCCATGCCGTCGAGCATGTTGAAGGCGTTGATCGCGGTCATGACGAAGAGCGCGGTGAGGAATTCGCCCAACGGGCCGTGAAACGTGACCGGACCGTGCCCGAAGGCATTGCCGAGCGACCACACTTCCGTACCAGTCCCCATGGTCAGCAGCAGCGCGGCGGCGGCCTGCAGCGGCAGGCGCAGCCACGGCGAGACGCTGAAGCGGTCATCGACCATGCCGACCGTGACGACGAGTGCAAAGGCGGAAATCAGAGAACCGGTGAGCGGCCGCGCCGAATCGATCAGCCCGATGCCGAATATCACCCCGAAAAACATGGCCACCCCGCCCACTACGGGCACCTTGCCATGATGGGTCTTGTGGCCGCCCGGCCGGTCCACCAGATTGATGGCGACGGCCACGGGGCGCAGCGTAAGCATCGCCATCATCGTGACCACAAACGCCGCGAGGGCCGCAGGCACAGTACTCAAGTCACAGTCTCCATTCCTGGCTCACTCGATCTGAACGCCCCCGCAAGACCTTAGTGCCGGATGCGCACGATAAGGGTGCATCGGCAGTCCAGCTGCGTTTCCTGGATCGGACTCTGCCACAGCGGCCTCACCGCCGTGCCGTTATCGCCGCGCCGTTATCGCCGCGCCGTTATCGCCGTGCCCGACGCCTCAACGCGGCAGCAGTAGACTCGGTTGACAGCGTCAGCGCCGGGACCCGGTCCACGAAATGGCAAATTTCCTGCATAAACCAGCTTTCCCGCCAACGACAATGGCCTCGCACCGTGCCATTGGATCCTTCCCTCTCATCCGGCACCCAGCCGCCAACTTCCATGAAGGTATTGGCATTCTTAAAATCTGCTCCTTCAACAGGATGAAAGCGTGCCTGGTGCGGCAGGCCGGCGAATCCTGCGGCAAAACTCCAGAAGCCGTCAAGAAGACAGACAAACAACCCGTGTCAGCAAGCGCTGACGTCGCAATCCGACAACCGCGAATTCGACGATGTCGCCTGCCTGAGTGCACTACGTTCGTCGACGAAACCGCAGCCATAGTAGTCGTCGCACGAGCAGGAATAGCAGACTGACGCGCCACCAAAGCCGCCGGCGCCACGGCGCCGGCGACTGAAATGACGTTAGGTTGCTGCCATGACGCCGATAACGCAGGTACGGTACCGGCAGATACACCACGCGGCCATTCAAAGCGCCGATGATGCCAATCCACATATCATGCATGGGCACCCCATTTGGAAATGGCAATGCAATCTCCAACAGCGATCGCCGAACCGCCATCGAGCAACCCAGAAATCGATTGCGCCAGAAGGTGCCCAGTACCGAGCCGGTAAACCCCCCCCGCGTCGCCATGAAAGACGGCGCAATTTGGTTGCCTTTGCCATCGATGACCACGGCGTCCGACACCACTACGGATACGCTCGAGTCACGCGCGAACTCAGCCATGAAAGCCAGTCGCTTCCCCGGTAGCCAAACATCGTCCTGATCACACAGGAATACCACTTCCCGTTGCGCCAAAGACAAGCCCCGCTGGAAACTGGCGGCTACTCCGAGGTTCGTCGGGTTGGTAAGCAACCGTACGCTGGGGCAAGTCGAGGCGTCCGGAATCTGCGGGCCGCCGTCGGTCGAGGCGTCGTCGACGATGATCAATTCGTCGCTGGGCCGCAATTGCAGGAGAATTGACCCCAGCTGCTCCGCAAAGAACTCCCGGCCGTTGTAGACAGCCATCACGATCGAGACGGAGTCTTTCAAATTGGAGTTCACCGCAGTGCAGCCGTGGAATGGCAGACGCACGCTCAGCGCATCCGGGGACTACGACGATCCTCGTCCCTCGGTACTCCGCAAAGACCGCAGGGCTGACGCGTTCCGATGCCGCCGGACCTCATCAAAACACCAGCCCCATTTTGCAAAATACTTCACCGCCGACCGAACATGGTAGCGGAGCAGGCGCATATCGTTGTATGAGCCCTTGGCGTACTGATGCTCAATGCTCACAAAAGGATAGTATACGGTCCTGGCGTGGTCGCCGATCCGTCTTATCAGATCCACATCTTCCATGTACATGAAGTAGCGCTCATCGAACCCTCTCAAGTCCCTGAACACATCCGCGCGCAGCAGCAGAAAGCAACCCGAGAGTGACGGTACGTCGCTGACGCGGTCCTGCGGCAGACCATCGAGCTCGTACTTCCCGCGACGACTCTCCCGCAGCATGGAAAATGGCACAAATCGACGCAGCAGCAGATCCAGCGGCGTGGGCAGCAGCTTGCAGAGCCTTTGCAATGATCCGTCGGGAAAACAGATCCTGGGCATCGCCGCGCCGATCCGCGCGTCCTGGGCCATGAACGACAGCAGATCCTGAATTGCGGCCGCCGAGAACCGCACATCCGGATTGAGCAGCAGGTGGAAATCGCCATCGGCGAGTGTGCGAAACGCCAGGTTGTGCCCCGCACCGAACCCCAAGTTCTTGCCCGCAAATATGTGTGCCACTCGAGCGTGGCGAAACAGATCATGCGTCAAGGGTCGGGCCGAATTGTCAACGACAGCAATCCGAGCATGCGGGTCGCAGTCCAGAAACGCTTGGATGGCGGCTCCAAAAATCTCCGGCTGATTCTCATACAGCACCATCGATGCAGTAATCGTGGCGCTCAATCATCAATCTCCCGTGACGTGAACGGCGACGGTCGGTGGCCGCTTGACGCGCTGCACCGCCCGCCATACATTGGTTCTATGCGACGCAGCGCTAGGAGCGCCAAGTTGTTGCTGACACGTGATGCTCTCGAACTAATGTACCAGAATTATCCGTCGCCCAAGAATGCGGTGGATATATTCAAAGGCGCATGGTTTTCCAGACTGCCTGAGGTGTCCGGGATTGCCTTGGAAGCCGGAACACATGGCCTATTCGACGACGAAAAAGTTCTCTGGGCCGACGAGCAGGCGGGTGGCTTCAAAGGCCTGAATGTTCTCGAGCTCGGCCCTTTGGAGGGCGGGCATTCGTATTTGTTGTCGCGGTTGGGCGCGGCTCGCATTCTTTCCGTCGAGGCAAACGCCAGATTGTTTCTGAAATGCCTGATAACAAAGGAACTCTATAAATTGGATCGATGCAGTTTCCTGCTGGGAAACTTCCTGAAATTCATGGCGGAGACACCTGAGCGGTTCGATTTCTGTCTCGCCAGCGGCGTGCTTTACCACATGGCGAACCCTCCGGAGTTGATTTCACTCGTCGCGAAAGTCAGCAACAACGCTATGTTTTGGACTCACTACTACGATCGCGATTTGATCCAGCGCCGGATGCCGTACCTGCAGCGGCAACGATTCAGGACGGCCGCGTCGGCGACCTACGAGGGGTTCACCTATACCCGTCACGAGCGGCGCTACGGCGTGCGGCTGCGGAGCCTGCAGTTTATTGGAGGCACTGCCACCTATAGTTGCTGGATGGAACTGGAAGATATCGTCGCCGCGCTGAAATATTTTGGATTCAAGACCGTCAAGACGAATTTTCACGAGAAAGAACATGTGAACGGCCCGGCCGTGTGTTTCGCCTGCTCGAAGCAGTGAGTACGGACGCGTAGCTCCTCGACAGCCGCAGATCGCGGCAATCATATCGACCGGCCTGCACGCGTCATCCATTTCAACATGTGGCCCGCGAGCCGCGGACTGATCAACGCATATCTCGCCATCCTCGCGAGCATCCGTAGAGGATACAGCAGCCGCGCCAGCGGCCCCAATGAGGCGCGGAAATACCATTCGCCGTCGAGAATGCTGATGAGGCGGCGGCGACTCAATTGCGACGGCGTCGTAATTGACAATTCATGCGACAGCACCTCGTCAAAGGGAACGATCCTTTCACCGCGCAGGTTCAGCTGTGAAAACATCCAATGATCCACATAGTCCAGCCAAAGCTCTTGTGGAAACGGTAAAAGCTTCCCCAATACCGAAACTCGAATCAGCGCTCCAGACGCCACGGCGGTCAGGCGTCGGCTCTCATGGAGGGCCTCGCCACGCTGCAATGGTCTGATGCTGCCGAAAGCCGTAATCCGGGCGGGGGAAACCACCTCTTCGCCATCGATGACCCAGGGCACCAGCGCTGACGGTCGGCCCGCAGACGAATCCGTCATGGCCCCTGCCGCGGCCGTGAGATACGTTGCCGGCAGCTGTGTATCCTGATCCAGCAGCAGCAACCAATTACTGCCTGCTTTGAGCCCAATATCGACCGCCCGAGTGTAAGCCGCGGTCGTGCCACCGTTATGTGCATCGTGAAAATAGTCGCAGCCGGCCTTGCACACGATGTCTCGCGCATTCGGGTTTTTCGAATTGTCGTATACGAGTACGCGTTCGAGGTTTGCCGGGCTGCTTCCGGCGCCACTGAGTTCCGCCTTGATCCAGGGCCAAGCTCCGACCTGCCGCATGTCTCGTTCATAAACGACGAGCACCGCCATGACGCGCGGCCGGGCATGAGGCCGCAGACAAGGCTCAGTCGGGGGCACGATGTCTGTTGCGCCCGTAGAGAGCGACTATTACGTCCGTGTAGCCCCGCGCGAACTCTAGCGTGCGCTCCTCCACTCGCACCTGCGTGCGCCGACGTTCCTCATCCACGTCGGGGTCCACAGACGGACAATAGTTCAGACCACCCGAATACTCCTGCGGGCGATCGTACCAAAAGGCGGCTTTGATCACTGGTTCAGCTCGCCAGAGACGTCATGCCGGATCCGGTGCGATTTGCGAATGCTGTGCCGAAATCCTCACCCTTGGCAATTGTCCGCAGCGCAAATATCGAAAGCAGCACAAACGACAGGCCGATGGGGTTATTCAGATATGGATTGCTCAATGTCTGTATGTAGATAAGAACCGTGCCAAAAAAAAATGCGCAGGCGAGACGATTCTGGCCGCGATCCTTTATTTGCAGGAAGTAGCTCGTGCACAGCACCAGCGGCATCAACCAGAACGTCAGCCCCAGGAAACCCAATTTCCACAGGGCCCAAAGAAATGTATTCTCGATATCAATGCGATCATTGATTGGAGCGCCAAATCCCTCCCCAACGAGCAGCGTCTTCACAGATGCATGGCTCAGCATGTACTCCATGTCGTCCACTCGTTGCCGATTCGAAATCGCCCAGTTTCCCGACAGGACTTCGTTCAGAGATGGGAAGTAGTACCAAACGAAGCCAATTGCTACTGCAACCAATATGAGCCCGGTCACCAATGCATATTTGCGACGTTGTACTGCCAATAGCAGCAGCACCGCTGCCGAGGTAGCCAGGATGAATCCGCGCGTCAACGTTAGAACCAGGGCTATGCCCACCAATAGCGTTGCCGGGAACCAATATTTATCGCGCATTGCAGTCAGGAATATGATCGATATCCCGAGATACAGGTCCCCCTTATAAAAAAGGAGCCCATTGCCACGCGATACAACTTCTCCGTTCTGATGCAACACGGCAAAGAGATTCCGAACATTAAGTACGCCCGTCGCCAAAGCGATCACTATTCCTATGTATGCACATGACAGGAACAAGCCAGACCATTTCGCCAATCTGGCCGTTCGCTCCACATACGCCATCGAGGCCAATGTGCAGGCAAAAAACGGTGCCGCGAGCCAGTACAGTGATTGCTGGAGCTCGGTAAACATGATCGACGTATCGGTGCCATTTATGGCACCCTCGATCAGCCCCGGAATATTAATCAACAGATAGGTCAACACGATCCAGATTGCCATCGGCAACCCGTCGAATCGGCGCAGAGGAAA
>JBOGLI010000836.1:0-4041 GCA_050746165.1 Terriglobales bacterium
CCTGAAGCGTTACCGCGAAGACATGGTGCGCAACAAGCAGAAGTCGATGACCATCGAAGATCAGCTCAAGCAGTTCGAAGACCGTCTGCGGCACGAGCTGCGGCTGGCGGGCAGTTCCAGCGATCGCGGCGGCGGCTGCGGCACGCACGCGGAGCAGGCGCCGGCGGAGCTGGTGTCAATCGAGGGCATGAAGCAGCCGGCGAACGACCTGGTGGAGATGGCGGGAGACTGACTGTAGCACCGGCGCCCCGCCGGTCACACAAAAGCTGAAGGCCACCTCACCGGTGGCCTTTTCTTATGGATCGTCTTCCGCGCCTTGTCATTTTGTCATTCCGAGGCGCAGCCGAGGAATCTGTTGTTCGCCGCATCGCGCCGAAATGATCGTGACCGGCGGGACGCCAGTGCTACGGTTTTCCCGCGCTTGCCTGCGCCCGCGATGCCTGCGCCAATTCTGCCATCTGTTTCAAGTGATTCAGGTCATGCCCAGCAATCATTTTGAGTAAGTGCGACAGGGTTTCCTTACCACGCTCCTCATGCTGGATGTACCCTTCGCGCTCGGCAGGGGTGAGTTGGCGCAGGAACTGGACCATCCACTTGCGCGCGACTGTGAAAGTCTCGAGGCTCTGGCTGACGGGAATGTCCGGATACCGGCTGCTCGCCGCCCATTTGTCCTGGTCGTAGGCGACGATGGCTTTACCCGGCTCGGCGGCGGCCCAGCGCACGCGGCTGTTCAGCACCATCTCGGAATCCACCAGGTGCGCCACGATTTGCCGGATGTTCCACTTTTCGGGCGCTGGTTTGTAACGCGTTTGTTCGTCGGTCAGGCTCTTGACCGTCTCGGCAATCTTCGAGGCCGTTGATTCCAGCACCGTCATCGGGTCCGATGTCCCCGCTAATCCACTGATGCGCGCGATGTACTGCTCCACGGTTTCCTTCATGCGGAATTAGAAGATTCAGGGCCGTGACGCGCTAACTTTTCTTTTCCCTTGACGTCTAGGTAAGTGGACGGCCAGAATACCCAGCAGTCTAGGGAGGGATGCGTGGGGAAGAACGAGGCGTTGCTGGGCACGCTCGACCTGCTCGTACTGAAAACGCTGGCGCAATGCGGTGCGATGCACGGCTACGGAATCGTCAACCACATTCAGCGCACGTCCGACGAATTGCTGCGGGTCGAAGAAGGATCACTTTATCCAGCGCTGCACCGCATCGAGCAGCAGGGGTGGATCGCCTCGGAGTGGCGGACGTCAGAGAACAACCGTCGCGCCAAGTGCTACGCGCTGACCGCCGCCGGGCGCAAGCAGTTGGCGCGCGAGCGTGAAAACTGGGAACGCGTCGTGCGCGGGGTGCAGGCGGTGTTGAATTTCGCTTAGGAGCAGGTCATGAGTTTTCGGCAGCGATTATCGGCACTGCTCGGCCACCGCGCTATCGATGCGGAGATTCAGGACGAGATCGCGTCCCACATTCAAATGCGCGCCGACGAGCTGGTCGCTTCCGGTGTGCCGCCAGAAGATGCTCGGCAACAGGCAATCGCCGCCTTCGGCAACCGCGCCTGGATCAAGGAAGAAGCGCGATCGTTCGACACGGTCAGTTGGCTGGAGACGCTTTTGCAGGACGTCCGTTATGGCCTGCGCCAGCTTGCGCGCAATCCCGGGTTCACGGCGGCAGCCGCGTTGACGCTGGCGCTGGGCATCGGAGCGAACACAGCGATCTTTGCCGCAGTCAATGCGGTCCTGCTGCGGCCTATGCCTTACGCGGAACCCGGACGCATGGCGGCACTGAAGGGAAGCCAATCGCTGCCGGATGTGATCGACCTGGGGCGGATGTGCAAGGGAATTTCGGCAACCGGGGCGTGGGCGACATGGGACCTCGATCTCACCTCCAAAGGCCGTCCCGAGCAGATTGACGGCGCCCTCATCGGCGGAGACCTGTTCAAAATCCTTGGAGTCGCGCCTTACCTCGGCAGCGTGTTCGACGAATCCGACGATGCCGCGGGAAAGCACGTTGTCGTTACCAGCTATGACTTCTGGCAGACCCATTTAGGCGGAGATCGTACCGTTCTTGAGCGCCCGTTGCGGCTCAGCGGCATCAGCTACACGATTGTCGGAATCATGCCGCGCGGCTTCCGCTTGCCCAACAGCACATCGCAGTTGTGGATTCCGTTCCGTGTCGGATATCCGGAGGCGGCCGACGCGCGCGGCGCCCATTTCACTACCGCGATCGCAAGACTTCGCGACGGCGTCACCCCGGCGCAGGTAAACGAGGAGTTGGTCGCGGTGGGTAAACGCCTGGGCGAAATGCATCCGGAAGAGGCGCGCACGTTTTCGGTCATGCCTATGCGCGAGCGCTTCACGGGCGACATGCGCACTCCGCTTTTGGTCCTGATGGGAGCGGTAGGCCTGGTGCTGCTGATCGCGTGCGGAAACTTCGCCACCTTGCTTTTGGCACGCGGTGCCAGCAGACATGGCGAGATGCAGGTGAGGAGCGCCCTCGGCGCGCGTCCATTGCGCCTGGTACGGCAGTTGCTGACCGAAAGCACCGTGCTGTCACTGATTGCGGGCGCCTTGGGGATCGGCGTCGCGTACGCCGCGTTACTTGGCTTGGCCGCCATCTCGCCCGCCGACGCGCAGAAAATCTATCGGGTGTCACTGGATCCGCAAGCACTTGCATTCACCTTCGCGGTAGCGATCCTGACCGGCATTGTGTTCGGGGTGGTACCGGCAATTCAGGTTGTTAGTGAAGGCCGATTGTCCTCGGCGGGCGCGCGCCTGACCACAGGAAATAGCCGCGTACGGCGCTTCCTCGTCATCACCGAAGTCGCACTGGCGCTGGTTCTTCTGGCGGGCGCGGGGCTGCTGCTGCGAAGCCTGTGGAACCTTGAGAATGCGCCGTTGGGAATGAATCCTGACGGTCTGCTGACGATGCGCCTGTCTCTTCCCGCAACGCGCTACGGACCGATCCCGGTCCAGGAGCAATTTCTCACCCGTCTGGATGAACAACTCCGGCAAATTCCGGGCACAGCAGGCGCCGGATTGGTAACGGAGCTGCCGATGAGCGGCTGGCGCATGATGCACAACACGATCGTCGAGGGACAGCCGGCGGTTGCGCCCGGGCAGGAACCTGAGGTCTACACGCACGAAATCAGTCGCGGATTCTTTTCGACGATTGGAGCGCGGCTGCTGAGCGGGCGCGATTTCGCGGAGAGCGATACCTCGAATTCGCCGCTGGTGGCCATCGTCAACGAAACCTTCGCGCACCGGTTCTTCCCGGGACGAAGCGCCATCGGCGCACGCGCGCGCTGGGCGCGGCTGGATCCGCCGGCATGGATCACGATTGTTGGCGAGGTGAACGACATCCGCTATGAATCGCCGGAGTCGCCGCAGGAGCCGACCATCTACACGCCGTACACGCAAAAGCTGCAAATCTGGAAACGGTTCACCGGAATCGTCGTGCGGCCTCGGCCCGGCGAAGAACGCGCGGCGGCCGACGCGGTGGCGCGAGCGGTTTGGTCGATCGATCCACAACTACCGGTGACGCATGTGCAGTCGATGAACGAACTGATGGCCGAATCGATCGAGCACAGCCGGACGCTCGCACTCCTGCTCGGGGCGTTTGCCGCGCTGGCCGTCACCCTCGCCATGATGGGAGTGTACGGATTGCTGGCGTACCTGGTGGCGCAACGCCGTCAGGAGGTCGGCATTCGCATCGCGCTCGGCGCACGGCGGTTGGACATCCTATGGATGATGATCCGGCAGGGCCTGCCGCTGCTCGGCGCCGGGCTGGTGGCCGGAACATTGGGCGCACTGGCGGCAACACGCGTCGTACAAAAGCTGCTCTACGGCGTCAGCCCGACCGACGCTCCGACGTTCCTCGCCGTAGTGCTGATGATTGCGCTCGTCGCCATGGTGGCGATCGTTATTCCCGCGCTGCGCGCAACGCGCGTGGACCCGCTGACCGCGTTGCGCGCGGAATGAAAGCATTGCGGAATTGCGGAATCGGGGAATTGTGGAATTGCAGCATAACGACTTTTGCGGTCTTCAATTC
>JBOGLI010000837.1:0-3333 GCA_050746165.1 Terriglobales bacterium
ATGTACTTTCGGGGGTTACTGCACGCCCTTCCGTGTTGAAAAACGCGACACTCGCACAAGCGTACGCGACGGGCCGGCGGTGGAAGTACGGCCGGCGTGTGACGTACATCACACCCCCGTGTGACGACCTCCACTGCGCGTAACCCCGCCCCCGCCGCACTATCTGTGTGGGAAGCTATAATTTAGCTTCCCGTCCGAGTACCGGACGGCCCGGTTTATGCCCCTGCTCTGGTTAAAAGTCGCGGTCGGGTTTTACGCCTTCGGGCTGCTGTACGCGATCGCCGCCGCCAGCCGGCCCTGCAATTTCCTTTCGAAAATCGTTTTGCCGATCGTCGGTTTGGGCATGGTCTTCCACTTTGTCTCGCTGACCGAGCGTGCCATGCTCAATGGCCACATCAGTTGGGCGGTGATGTCGATCCACGAATCGGAATCGATGCTCGCCTTCCTCATCCTCGCGGTCTTCCTCTTGATGTACTTGCGCTACCGGACGCTCTCGCCCGGAATTTTCATTTTCCCGCTGGTCTTCCTGCTGACCTTCGCTTCGGCAATCGCCGAGCAACCGTTGAAGTTCACAAGCCCAATCGTTCGCGGCGGGTGGATCGCCGCCCACGTTGCCCTGATCTTCACCGGGTACGCGGCGCTTTTCCTGAGCTTCGGCGCCAGCATTCTCTACCTTCTGCAGGAGCGCAGCCTCAAGGCCAAGAAAATCGCCGGTTACCTGCAGAAGCTCCCGTCGCTCGAGGTGATCGACGACATCGGCTACAAGTCGCTTTTGCTCGGTTTCCCGTTCATGACCTTCGGCCTGATTCTCGGGGCGGTGATTGCGCAGACTGAGTTCGGGCCGATGTATTTCGTCGATCCCAAGATCCTGCTGTCACTACTCATGTGGGTGGTTTACATGGTGCTGCTCTACACGCGCTGGAGTTCCGGATGGCGCGGGCGTAAAGCGGCATACCTGGCGACGTTTGCGTTCCTGGCCGCGGCCGGGGCCTGGGCGGCGAATTACCTCAGCGGAGTTCACAGGTTCATCGCGCAATGACCTTTCAGCTCATCGGCGTCAACCACCGGACCGCGCCCCTCGAGGTGCGGGAGCGGCTGGCGTTTTCCGAGAAGCGGCTGCCCGAGGCGCTCGCGCGGCTCTCCGGTTTCCCCGGCGTCGATGAGGGCCTGATTGTTTCCACTTGCAACCGCGTGGAACTGGTGGCCCGTTGCAAGAATGGTGGTGCCGACCTGCGCGGATTCCTGGCCGACTATTTCTCCCTCGACCCGCGCGATTTCGAAAAGCATCTCTACGAGTACAAGGATGCCGACGCCATTAGCCACATGTTCCGCGTCACTGCGAGCCTGGATTCGATGGTCGTCGGCGAGCCGCAGATCCTCGGACAGGTGAAGGAAGCGTACGCCGTCGCCCGCGCGGTGGGCACCGTCAACGCGCAGCTTGACTCGCTCGTCACGCGCGCCTTTGCCGTCGCCAAGAAAGTCCGCACCGAAACCGCGGTGGCCAGTTCAGCGGTGTCGGTCGCGTCGGTCGCGGTGGAGCTGGCGCAGAAAATCTTTGGCGACCTGAAGGGCCGATCTGTTTACCTGGTCGGCGCGGGGAAGATGTGCGAACTGGCGGCGCGCCACCTCGTCGCGCACGGCGCCGGGACCATCTTCGTCGCCAACCGGACGCACGAGCGCGCGCAGGCGCTGGCCGAAAAATTCAGTGGCCAGGCGATCCGTTTCGACGAGCTTTACGAAACGGCCGATAAGGCCGACATCATCCTGACCTCCACCGGCGCGCCGGTAACGATTTTCAAGCGCGAGCACGTCGAGCGCTTCATGTCGCGCCGCAAGAACCGGCCGATGTTCTTCATCGACATCGCCGTGCCGCGTGACGTCGATGCCGCGGTCAATGAAGTCGATGGCGTCTTCGTGTACGACATCGACGACCTCCAGCAGGTGGTCTCCAGCCACATGTCGGACCGCACGCGCGAGGCGCGCAAGGCCGAGGACATCGTCGCCGTCGAGGTCGATCGCTTCCTCGCGCAGTTGCGCACCGCCGACGTCGTCCCCACGATCGTGTCTTTGCAGGAGCACCTGGAAACCATTCGCCAGGCGGAGATCGATCGCGTGCGCGGCCGCCTGGGCGAACTCAATGCCGAGCAGGAACTCGCCGTCGATGCCATGACCAAGGGCATCATCAATAAGATCATGCATACGCCCATCACCGCCCTGAAGTCCGCGGCACGCGAGCAGGAAGCCACCACCGTCATCGACCTGGTGCGCCGCCTCTTCAATCTGCAGCAAAAGGAACACGCCAAGGACGCGGACAAGACTGCCACGGTGGGCAAGTAATGGCCCATCTGCGCATCGGCTCGCGCGGCTCCCAACTCGCGCTGTGGCAGGCGAATCACATTTCAGCACTGCTGCGCGAACGGGGCCACGAGGTCGAGATCGAAATCATCAAGACCACCGGCGATAAGATCACCGACGTTGCGCTCGCCAAAGTCGGCACCAAGGGCATGTTCACCAAGGAGATCGAAGAAGCGCTGCTCGCCGGGCGCGTTGACCTCGCGGTGCACAGCCTGAAGGACCTGCCGACCGAGCTGGCGCCGGAATTCGCGATCGCCGCCATTACCACGCGCGAGAACCCGCGCGACGCCTTCCTCTCCCGCCATTTCGAATCCATCGAAGACCTGCCGCAGAAATCGCGCGTCGGCACCAGTAGCTTGCGACGCCAGGCACAACTGAAAGCCATGCGCGCGGACCTGGATGTGTATCCGCTGCGCGGTAACGTCGACACGCGCTTGCGGAAATTAGAAGAGGGCGAGTACGACGCCATCATTCTCGCCTCGGCGGGACTCCGGCGCCTTGGCCTGACGCAGCGCATTCGCGTCATTCTTTCCGAGACGGTCATGTGCCCGGCGGCGGGGCAGGGCGCCCTGGGAATTGAAATTCGCGCCGGCGATACGGCGGTTGGCGAGCATCTCAGATTTTTGGACGATCCGGCTGCGCGCCGCTCCACCACTGCTGAGCGGGCGCTGTTGAACGAACTCGGCGGCGGCTGCCAGGTGCCCATCGGGGCCTTCGCCGTCGTGGAAAATGATATGGTTCAGTTGACTGGTGTGGTGGCGCGTCCGGATGGTTCGCTCGTGTTGCGAGATACCGTGACTGGTCGCGATGCGAAGTCACTCGGTGAATCGCTCGGCCGCTCGCTATTGGAGCGCGGCGGAGCAGAAATTTTGCGAGAAGTGTATGGCGCCGCGGCGACCGTGCCGCAACAGCCGTAAAGAACCAGGTGTCAGGTGTCGGGTGTCAGGTGTCAGGAGTTGCAGCCTGACACCTGACACC
>JBOGLI010000838.1:0-2219 GCA_050746165.1 Terriglobales bacterium
CTTTCCACCAGTCTTCCGGATCCTGCTCCGCCCAACCGGCTTGCGGCGAAGCGAACGGCTCATGCTCGCCGGTCGCCGCGCCAATCACGGCGCCCTTCTCGTCCACCACAACGGCGCGCGTCCCGCCGGTGCCAACATCGATCCCTAAAACGAAACTCGTAGCGCCCTCCCGCAATTTCGTTCAGTGTTTCAAATCATTGATTCACGCCACTGGCGAGGAATCCGCCGTCGACGACCAGCATGTGCCCGGTCACGAAGCTGGCGGCTTCCGACGCGAGAAAAATCGTCGCGCCGACCAGTTCCTCAAGATTACCGAAGCGCTTCATTGGCGTCCTGAGCAGAAGTTCCTGGCCGCGTCCAGTGCCGTCCAACAACGCGGAATTCAAATCCGTTCGAAAAACTCCGGGAACGAGCGCGTTGACGCACACCCTATATTTCGCCCATTCCACGGCCAGCGACTTGGTCAACGAAGCCACCGCGGCTTTGCTTGCCGAATACGCCGCGACTTCGAAGAACGGCACCTCCGCCGACAGGGAAGCCACGTTGATGATCCTGCCATAGCCCCGCTTGACCATGCTACGCCCGAAGATCTGGCAGGTCCTGAGCGTGCCGTTCAGATTGGTGTCGAGGACGCGTTCCCACTCGCACTCGTCCATCTCAAGCACGGGCGTGCGGTGCGTGATCCCGGCGGAGTTCACCAGGATATCGACTTTTCCGAACTCGTCTTGCACCGCGGCGGCGAGTCTTTCAATGCTGGAACGATCGCCCACGTCGCATTCGACCGCGAGGGACTTCCGGCCCAGTTTCCTCACCGCACATGCCGCTTCGCGCACGAGTTCGCTCCTGCGGCCGGTCGGGACGACGTCGGCGCCGGCCAGCGCCAGCCCTTTAGCAAGCGCGAGCCCGATGCCCGAGGTACCACCGATGACGACCGCGGTTCTGGACGTCAGATCGAGCGACGGATGTGCCATGTTCGCTGGGCGAGCTCCACTTACAAATGTAAAGGCGAAGCCGCCGCGCCTCCAATTTCGCTTATGCCGGGGAAGGAAATCCCACGCTGCGGCGGGCCATTCGACACCCGCAACCGGCGCGGAAAAACGTACGCGAAAGTGTACATGGTGCGAATTAGGAAGAATAGCGAGCACGCCAGGTTCGACGTGCTCGCTTTCCGTGGGGGACTACAGCATCCTTCTCAGAACGTCAGGCGCGCTCCCAGCCAAACGGTCCGGTTGCCGGGATCGTTGCCAAAGAAGCCCTGTCCCGGGGGTTTCAACGTGCTGGTGATCACGCCAAAATTGGCGGCGCCAACTGTGGCATTGGGGGCGTTGAGGTGAGGCGTGTTCGTGAAACTCATCGCGTCCGCCCGAATTTCAAAGGCGAACCGCTCCGTCAGTTTGAACCGACGCGCCAGGCTGATGTTCATGTTGACATATCCCGGCCCGCGGAATTGATTGCGCGTCGTGTTTCCGTACGTCGCTGCGGCCGGTACTGCGAATGCAGCCGGGTCGAAGTAGTGGCATGACAGCACAGTCGCGCCACAACTCTGACCGGTCGGGAGTGGCGCGCCGTTGATAACGTTATACGGGCCCACCAGGTTGGCGGTTTGCGACGAGCCGTTCGCGTTCAACGGACTGGAATTCGCCGCCACGGTAAAGGGTACGCCGCTCATAAGGCTGATGACTGGGTTGATCTGCCATCCGCCCAGGATCCGGCTACCTACACCCGAGTTTACCCAATGCCGTCCTTGGCCGAACGGCAGCATCAGTACTCCATAAATCTCGACGTTCTGCGGACGGTCGTAAGCTGCGTAGCTGTGGTTCTTCGACCAATATGCGGGATAGGGAAACGCTAACGACGCGAGTTCTTCATTGTCCTCATAGTTGAGCGTCTTCGACCAGGTCCACACCACACCGAGCGTGGATCCATTGGAGAACCGGCGCGTTACCTTGGTCTGTAACGAATCGTAAGAGCTGCCCTGGAACGGCACGAGGCCGTTGATTGTTCCAGTGTAGGTCTTTCCCAACGCCTGGCTGATTAACCCGCCGGCCTGTCCAGTCCCCGGAGCCGATGCGTTCAGGTTCATGTTGACCAGCGGGCGAGTGTCCCGCGCGCCCACATATCCGGCTTGCAGCACAAATCCCTTGTACTCCTGTTCGATCGTGAAGTTAAACGAGTTGATATAGCCGCGATGGAAGGGGTTGGGAACGGTATTCGTTGAG
>JBOGLI010000839.1:0-5236 GCA_050746165.1 Terriglobales bacterium
GTGTGGGACCGGCTGCCCTCAGCCGGTCCGACCACGACTTTTTGCATCCTCACTCCCGGCGCCGGCTGGGGCGCCAAGCAGTGGCCCGCCGCACGTTACGGCAAAGTCGCGCGCGCCCTGCGCGAAAACGGAATCGTCTCTCTCATCAATTACGCACCCAGCGAAGAAGCCCTCGCCCGCGAGGTGGAAACAGCCAGCGATGGCGCCGCTCAACGGTTGTTCTGCACGCTTTCCGAGTTGATCGCCCTCACCCGCCGCGCCGCGCTCTTCATCGGTGGCGATACCGGACCCATGCACCTGGCGAATGCGCTCGGCGTTCCCGTTGTCGCCATCTTCGGCCCTACCGATCCGGCCCGCACCGGCCCCTATCCGGCGTCGCAATCAAAAATCGAAAATCAAAAATCAAAAATGAATGCTGGGTGGCCCACCCTTCCGCCTGGTGTTGGCGGAGGGTGGGGAAGTTCCATCGTGTTGCGCCACCCTTCCAGCCGCAGCGACCGCCGCCATCGCCCCGAGCCCGATCCCGGCCTGCTCGCCATCACAGCCGAGGAAGTGATCTCCGCTGCCCGTGCTCTTCTTGCCCAAAGCCCAGCGCCCGAAGCCCAGAGCCCGGAGCGCGAAGCATGACCTGGTCCCGCATCGCCCGCCGCATCCGCGTTCCTTTGGGCTTCGCGTTTGCCGTCCTCTATTTCTGGCTGGCCCGCCCGACCTGGTTCTCGATCGCCATTGGCGCCGTGATTTCTCTGATGGGTGTCGCCATTCGTGCCGCCGCCTCCGGACACATCACCAAGAATGCCGCCCTCACCACCACCGGTCCCTACGCCCACACCCGCAATCCTCTTTATTTAGGTTCGCTGGTCATCGCCGCCGGATTCGCCGTCGCCTCGCGTAGTTGGCGGGTCGTGCTCGCCGTGGCCATCCTCTTCTTTGCCATTTACGTCCCCGTGATCCGCTCGGAAGAAGAATTCCTTCGCTCGAAATTCCCCGAGTTCGACGACTACGCGCGCCGTGTCCCGCGCCTTCTTCCGCGGTTAAAGACAACCAGCAACCAGCAAGCGACAACCGATGCCCAATGCCCAACGCCCAACAACCAAGGTACCTTCTCCCGCGAGCGTTATCTCCACCACCGCGAGTACAATGCTTTACTAGGAACCCTGTTGATGATTGCGGCGCTGGTGGCGAAGCTTGTGTGGGTTCGCTAGGCCGCTCTGTTTCGCATGCCACGATTCGATACTCGTTACCCGGCCGCTATTAATTCCCCCCGCGTACCCCTGCGTCCTCCGCGGTGGATTGTTTTCTTATCCGTGGTGGCGATGGCCTTCGGCCAGCAACCTACCCCGGTTTTCGAGATACATCCCCCGCCCCCGGCGTTTACCTTTCCCAAGGGCGTGACCTTTGTGTACCAGGGCGAGTGGCGCCTTTGGAATGCCGGTACCGCCAGCATCAGCCTCGACGACGCCGGCGCCGGGGTGGAACGCGTCAGCAGCGTCGCCGATTCCTCCGGCTTCGTCAACGTCCTCTACCCCGTCCACGACCGCTTCCAGTCCGTCTTCGACCGCCGCACCGGCTGCTCCCAATCCGTCAACAAGCACACGGAGGAGGGCTTCCATAAACGCGAGACGCTCATCAACTTCAACTACTCGCGCAAGAAAAGTATCCTCGACGAGACCAACCTCAAGACCAACGAGGTCAAGCACGACGAACACGACATCCCCGCCTGCGTCACCGACGTCCTCTCCGGCATCTTCTACGTCGCCTCGCAACGCCTGCAGCAGGGTGATGTCTATCAATTCCCCCTCAACGATGGCGGCGATACCATCGACGTGCGTGCCCAGGTCGAGGGCCGTGAAAAGGTCAAAACACCGGCCGGAACCTACAACACCATTCGCGTCTTCAACCAGGCCGCCAGCGGCAAATTGCAGAAGCGCGGCCAGCTCTGGATCTGGTACAGCGACGACTCCGCCCACACCCCGGTCCAGATGCGTGCCCGCCTCTTCTGGGGCACCATTACCTTTGCCCTCCTCCGCACCGAAACCAAGTGAAACGATTCTTCATTGTTCAATTTTCATTTTTCAATCGTGCGCCCTGGAATTTGCAGTCGACACGCGGGTCTGAACAATGAAAAATGAACCTTGAAAAATCAATGCCCCGCTCCTGTCCCATCTGCGCCACCGACAACAGCGCGCGCCCGCCCCACCGGTACTCCCAGCCTCCGTGGGAGCTGAAGCAGTGCGCCTCCTGCGGCCTCGTCTATCTCGAGAACCCTCCCGCCGCGCAGCAACTCGAAAACGAATTCTCCTGGGACAAGACCTGGGCTGAGGAGCACCGGCGTCGACGCCACAGCGAGCCCGTTCTCTACTACACCGGCCGCGCCCTGCAGTCGATTCCCAAACGGCTGTTCAAACGCGACAAGCTGATCGCCTGGGTGCGGCGCTATGTTTCCCCCGGTCCCATCCTTGACGTCGGCTGTGCCAGCGGCCACACGCTGCTGCGCCTTCCGCCCGAGTACATCCCCTTCGGCCTCGACATCACTCACGAAGCGTCAATCGCGAACGAGCGCTTCTCGGCCCGCGGCGGGCAGGCCCTGCAGGGCGACGCCATCTCCACGCTGGCAAAATTTCCGGACGGCTTTTTCCATGGCGTGCTGATGAGCTCCTATCTTGAGCACGACCCGGAGCCGCGCAAGACCCTCGAACTCGCGGCCCGTGTCCTGCGTCCCGGTGGACGCCTCATCCTCAAGGTCCCCAACTACGCCTGCTGGAACCGCTCCGTCCGCGGCGCGCGCTGGTGCGGCTTCCGCCATCCCGACCACGTCAACTACTTCACTCCGGCGCTTCTTCGCCGACTCCTCGATTCCGCCGGTCTGCGCCTGGTCCGCTCCAGCCTCTCCGACCGCCTCCCCACCAGCGACAACATGTGGGCGCTGGCCGAAAAGCCCTCTGCGCCCTCTGCCTCTCTGCGTTCTCTGCGCTGAGCTTTTCGACTGTAACCTACATAGAATTAATAATTTGTAGTTACTGCAACCTCACCCAGCCTGCCCGCATTTCTTATAGTTGACAGTAATACACTCATATAATATGCTGTCAATCACATCACTTTACTTGGAGGTTCACAGCCATGACGATGATCACCCGTTGGGACCCCTTCCGTGAGTTCAACCTCATTACCGACCGCATGAACCGCCTCTTCCAGGACACCTATGGAACGCAGGGCCGCGGCGAGGAAGGCATTACCGCGAACTTTGTGCCCGCCGTCGATATCTACGAGGACGAGCACACTGTCACCGTCAAAATGGAAGTCCCCGGCATCGACCAGAAGGACATCGATGTCCGCGTCGAGAACAACACCCTCACCGTCCGCGGCGAGCGCAAGTTCGACAAGGACGAGAAAGAGGAGAACTTCCACCGCATCGAGCGCCACTACGGCAGCTTCTATCGTTCCTTCACCCTGCCCAACACGCTCGACCCGGAGAAGGTCCAGGCCGACTACGACAATGGCCTGCTCAAGATCAAGCTGGCCAAGAAAGCCGAAGCCAAGCCCAAGCAGATCAAGGTCAACATCGGTTCCGGCAAGCCGCAGATCGAAGGCAAAGGCCAGGCAGCGTAATGGTCAAAGCGTAAGGGTGGAAGCGCCGGGCTTTAGCCCGGCGACCGAGCCACACACGCGACCAGCGCTTCAGCGCTGGCTATTTCCGGGAAGACGGCCAACGGCTTCGTCTCCCCAAAGTTCTTAATAGGCGTATCGTTGGCCTGCGACAACGAGCAGCGAACAACCAGCAACTGACAACTGACGACTGACAACTAGGAACTGACTTATGGCTATTCGTTGGGACAAATTCACCGTGAAGGCGCAGGAAGCGGTCCAGCGCGCGCAGACTCTCGCCTCCGAGCGCGGCAACCCCGAACTGCTTCCGCTGCACATTCTCGCCGCGCTGCTCGAGGACCGCGAGGGCATCGTTCCGCCCGTGCTGGAAAAGCTGGGCGCGAACGCGCAGGCAATGCTCACGCAGGCCACGCAGGCCCTCGACCGCCTTCCCAAAGTCTCCGGCGCTTCCGCGCAGCCAAATTTGTCGAACGCCGGCCAGAAGGTCTTCGATCGCGCCTTCAAAGAAGCCGACCAGTTCAAGGACGAGTACGTCTCCACCGAGCACCTTCTGCTTGCCATGGTTGACCAGAAGAATGACCCGGCGCAGCTCCTGCTCGGCTCGCAGGGCGTCGATCGCGATTCGCTGCTCAAGGCGCTGACCGCCGTGCGCGGCAACCAGCGCGTTACCGACCAGAATCCCGAAGCCAAGTTTCAGGCCCTGGAGCGCTATGCTCGCGACCTCACCGAACTGGCGCGCCGCGGTAAGCTCGATCCGGTCATCGGCCGCGACGAAGAAATCCGCCGCGTCATTCAAGTCTTGAGCCGCCGCACCAAGAACAATCCGGTGCTCATCGGCGAGCCCGGCGTCGGCAAGACCGCCATCGTCGAAGGCCTCGCCCGCCGCATTATCTCCGGCGACGTCCCGGAAATCCTGAAGAACAAGCGCGTGGTCTCGCTCGACCTCGGCGCCATGCTCGCCGGCGCCAAGTATCGCGGCGAGTTCGAGGACCGCCTGAAAGCCGTGCTCAAGGAGATCGAGGAATCGGACGGCCGCGTCATCCTCTTTATCGACGAGCTCCACACTCTCGTCGGCGCGGGCGCGGCTGAGGGCGCCATCGACGCCAGCAACATGCTCAAGCCCGCCCTCGCGCGCGGCGAACTGCATTGCGTCGGCGCGACGATGCTCGATGAGTATCGCAAGTACCTCGAGAAGGATGCCGCCCTCGAGCGGCGCTTTCAGAAGGTGCTGGTGGACGAGCCGTCGGTTGAGGACACGATCGCGATCCTGCGCGGCCTCAAGCAGCGCTACGAGACGCACCACGACGTGGAAATCACCGATCCCGCGATCGTCGCCGCAGCCACGCTTTCGCATCGCTACATCGCCGACCGGCAGCTGCCGGACAAGGCCATCGACCTCATCGACGAGGCGGCGGCGCGCATTCGCATGGAAATCGACTCCAAGCCCGAAGCGCTCGACAAGCTCGATCGACGCATCATTCAGCTTAAAATTGAGCGCGAGGCGCTGAAGAAGGAAAGCGACGAAGCTTCCCGCAAGCGCCTGAGCACCCTCAACGAAACCCTCGGCGGCTTGGAGAAGGAATACTCCGATCTCGAAGAGGTCTGGAAGGCGGAGAAGGCCACGGTGCAAGGC
>JBOGLI010000840.1:0-5067 GCA_050746165.1 Terriglobales bacterium
TTGGCAAGGTGTGCGGCGATACGGGCGCCCATGGTTCCAGCGCCCAGGACAGCGACCTTCTCGATTCTTTTCATTTCTTGATGAGTTTGCGGCTTTGCGGGAGAAGCCGCGCCGGGATGCCTTTTACGGCGAACGAACTATATCAGTCCCGTGGCTGCTTTCGATGCGCCCGGATGCGCGCGCGCCGCAAAAAAATCACCCCAAAAAATTTACGGGGCGCGTTGTATTGATGTGGGGTGAGGATGGCACAACGCGCCCCTTATTAAGTTGAATCGAGCATAGGACAGCGCGATTTCGCGGGTCAAGAAAATACGTACTGCATACGACATTTTCGTTTCCCAAATCGGGAAATCCACCTATGTGGTCATTTGTCGACTTGCTCGTCGAGATACTTCTGCGCGAGGCGCGCGACTTCTTTTTCGCCTTTGTAACTCAAGCGTTCGGGCGCTTCATCGAGCGCCAGCCAGAAGGCGCGCCGAACCTCCTTGCGCATCGCCTTGGCGATCTGGTCGATGGTGCCGCCGCGATAGGCGAATAGATAAAAGCTGACGACCTTGAAGACGCGCTCGCCATCGCCCCAACTGCGAACGTAGAAATATTTTACGTCCGTGAGCTTGCGAATGAGCGAAGCCTCGATGCCGGTTTCCTCGCGAATTTCGCGTTGGGCGGTGGCGTCGGGCCGCTCGCCATGGTCAATGTTCCCCTTGGGCAGGGCGACGACATCCGTCGTGTTATGCGGTTCGATGGCGGCGATCCACCACCGTCCCCGCATGCGGCGCAACACGACTCCTCCGGAGGAAAATTCGCGGACCATGGACTGGAGTTGCCCTGTCATATACCGCCATGCACAAAAAACGGAGCAATCACGTGGCGGGCTAAGGGCATCGTAAAGATTGTACGTCCTGCTGGAGCGAGCAGACGGATTGGAAGTCCCGGGGAAGGCCATTGGGCATGTTCAAGAACTTGGCGCGGTCGGTACGAGCATTTACAGAGGAATTAAAACGCAATGGGGAAGCGCCGCCGCGTCCCGCCGCCCAGCGGCCGAAGATTGGGATCGCGCTGGGGGGCGGTTTTGCCCGGGGTCTCGCCCATATCGGCGTCCTGAAAGTTCTGGAAGAGGAAGGGATTCCGGTGGACATGGTTGCCGGGACCAGCGTCGGCTCAGTGATCGGCGCGGCGTATTGCGCCGGGATTTCGGGCAGGGAACTGGAGGAGGTAGCGGCGGTGGTGCGTTTCAGCAGCATCGCGCGCTACTCGCTTTCGCGTTTCGGAATCTGCAGCAACGACCGGCTCGGTGCGTTCCTGACCAAAATTCTGAAAGTCGGGCGCTTTGAAGATCTCAAGGTCCCGCTCGCCGTGGCCGCGACCGACTTTACTACCGGCGACGGAGTGATTTTCCGCGAGGGGCCTCTGTGCGACCCGGTGCGGGCGAGTTGCGCCTATCCGGGCATGTTTCCCCCGGTGTCGGTGAACGGGCGGCTGCTGGTCGACGGTATGTTGGCGCACGTTGTCCCGACCGTTCCGCTGCGCGAAATGGGTGCAGACCGCGTGATCGGGATCTTTCTCACCTCAAAGTGGACGAAACAGGGAGGACCGCGCCACGTCTTTGAAGTGGTCAGCCAGTGCTTCTCGATCGCGCAGGACAAGATGTGCGGGCTCTGGCAAGGTGCGGCCGACCTGGTCCTCAGTCCGTATGTCAGTGGTTTTGGCTTTGACGATTTCGCGCTTGCCCCGGCTCTCATCCGTGCGGGCGAGGAAGCTACCCGCGCCGCGCTCCCGCAGATGAAGCAGTGGCTGGAAGTGCCCGCTCCGGCCACGGAGAAGGCCAGGGCGCCACGGCCGCAGGTGGCGCCGGCCCAGGCGATCACGACGGGCTGACCACTTTCGTGTCTCGCGCCCGTCACTTGGCGGTTGCGGTTTTCCCATTTTCTGTTAAATTGCGCCGCATGGGGACCAATTGGGAAATCAGGATCGCCGCGGTAATCGCGGCGGTGGGATTGATCTGGGCTATTCATCTCGCAACTTTGAACTACACGGGGCTGGATGCGTTCAGCTTTACGCGGTTGCCGCGCGGGCCGCTGGAGGTATGCGCGATAGGCGTCCTGCTATGGCTGCACGCGAAGTGGCGCGGCTCGGTAGTAGTACGCTGAACGGGGCATTAAGGTCGAATATCTCGAAACTAGGTGAAAAGACGAATTCCCGCGGCTTCGATCGCCACCTACGATTCAGATTCATGGACACGGCTATTGAGCAATTCATCGCCGCGCACGAGCGCTACATGCAGTTGGACGACTTGCGTTCCGGCTGCGGATCACCGCAAGAACGCGAACACATGTACATCGAAATTCTCCGCGCCTACATGGAAGTGCAGTATCGCGCCATGATCATTACCGGCATGCAGACCGCCGACGGGATGGAATTCGCGCGATCCAATTAGCTGCTTCTCTGGCCACCCTTTCGCCCGCCCAGGCTTCTAAACTGAAAGTGCCAGCGCCTTCGTCGAACTCCTACCCGAGGACTGCGCAATGCCCGTCGCCCGCATCATTACCGAGTATCCCCAGGAAAGCGAAGAACTTGTCCGACAATTGACGGCGGCCGGCTATACGGTGAAGTTCACCGCGCCGGACGAGGAGTTCAACGACGCCGACCTGGTCGTCTCCGCCGCCAACGTTCACTCTGACTTTGCCCTGCAGTATGCGGCGGAAGTCGCGCAGGCATCGGATGCGGCGATCATTGTCGCGCCGGGAGTTGTGCCGGGATCGATGAGCACGTCGTCCGAAGCAGTGGCGGCACCGGCCGCAGTTGCCAAACCGGTGAGCGAGCGACTCGCGTCGTTTACCGGTGGGCTGCAGCAGCGCTGGCAGCAGTTGCGCGAGGAGCGGGCGCTGGCGCGCGAACAGAAGCGGCTGGAGCGCGAGCGGCACGCGATGCAAGCCGAAGAGCTGCGCCAGGAAGCGATGCGCGCGCGCGCTGCCGAGGAGGCGCGCCTGTCGGCGGATCGGGAGAGGCTGCGTCTCGAGCGGCAGGTACGCGAAGAACAGATGCGCGCGGCGGCCGAGGCGGAACGCGCACAGATCGCGGCGGAACAGGACCGGATCGCCGCCGAACGCGAGCGGCTCCGCCTGCAACGGCAAGCACAGGAAGAAGAACGTCGCCGGGTCGAAGATCAGGAGCTGGCGCGTCGAGCCGAAGAAGAGGAGCGCGCACGAATCGCCGCAGCGGAGCGCGAACGTGAGATCCGCCCGGAACCGGCGCCGGCGTTTTATCCGCCGGTTGCGCCCGCGCCAGTTGCCTCCGCAGTACCGGTGGCGCCGGTTTCTGCGCGCAGTGTAGTCGCGCGACCTTCCGCCGTTTCGGTCCGCCGAACGTCGCGAAGCTCGACCATGCGGAAGGCGCTGGTTGCCGCCTCAGTCGTGGCGCTGGTGCTGATGATCGTCTTTGCCATCCTGATCAATATCCAGCCGAGTTCCCCGTTGTCGAACGGCGTGGTGAATAATTCGGTGCAGGAGCAATCTCCGTTTGGGCCGGCGCACAGTCCGACGGCGCAGCCGGCGACGACGACCATTGTGCACGCCGCCGCGCCAGTGGCGCAGCCGCCGCAAAAAGCTGATGCCGCGGCGCCATCAAAACCAGCGGCGGTGGTGACGCATCCCTCCGTGGTGCACCGTTCCCGGCGCAGCAAAGGGAATGGCGATGTCGCGCAGGACCAGGTGATCATTCATCACTACGGCGTGGCTAAGCGTCCGGCGGGCGGTCAAACACGCGCCGGAATTCCGCGTTACTCCGACCAACAATGAACGGAGCCCCTCCCGGGGGTGGATTTCTATCCAGGAATCGGGTCATCGGGTGATCGGGTCAACAAAAACAAATCGCGGAGCGCGCAGAGGAAAGCAAAGAAAACCGCGGGGACACGAACGAAAACGAACAAAAGCTCGCCGGTGAAGGCGAGCTTTTTCTACTTTCCATGATTGTTGAGAGTGGAAATTCAAGCGCAGAAGTCACTGAGCGGCTGGCGGAAAGCGCCGTGGTTCCCCGGATCGTGTTTGCGTTAATCCTCGATCGCGGGTGCGCCAAGTTGATTGTCGATATTCCGGTCCCGCTCACGCCGCTCGACTTTCATTGGCGTCGCCTCGACCGAACTCTGCGACAGGCGCATGGCGGAACGCTCGTCCGGGGTGAGTTGTCGCCCCAACGTGTGCTCCATCTCCGCACATGCAACTTCAAAGGTCATATCGTGGTCATCGAGCACTTCGGCCTCCACCAAGGTGGGCCTCCGTAGGCTCTTGTTCCTATGTTCGCTAGTGTACGCTTATATGTTCGCTAGCGCACAGAAGCTCAGGGCAGCTTTGCAGCGCCGGTCTGACTCCCGCGCGGGATTATGCTGCCAAAGAGAGATTCTCCTCTCGCGCGGCGCATATCGTCGCTTCTGTTAATCGCCGGTTGAAAGTAGGATGATGCTCGACGTACCTCAACGTATGTCGAAGCGACAGGGGCTCCGTAGCCGCGCTTTGCGTGCCCAGCGCCGCAATCGAACGCCGCCGGGCCTCCTGTTTTTTGTTCTTCAAAAGCGTCAAGGGAAGCGTGACCGGCGAGACGCCGGTGCTATGGTCGGGTTCTGGATGGCAGGCGAGACGCCCGCGTTACGGATGACTTACGAGTTGCCCTTGATCGCTACGAGCTGCTTATTCACGACTTCGGTGTAGTCCTTTTTCTCCACGCCGTGAACCTGCTTGTTGTACTCGTCGATCTTGCTCGAATAGTTCATGGAGCAGAATTTCGGGCCGCACATCGAGCAGAAGGCCGCTTTGTAGTAGCCGTCGCCGGGTAGCGTTTCATCGTGCATGGAGCGGGCGGTTTCGGGATCGAGCGAGAGCTCGAACTGCTTCTCCCAATCGAATGTATAGCGGGCGAAGCTGAGGGCGTCGTCGCGGTCGCGGGCGCCGGGACGATGGCGCGCGATGTCGGCGGCGTGGGCCGCGATCTTATAGGCGATCAGACCCTGCTTCACGTCCTCGCGATTCGGCAGGCCGAGGTGTTCTTTGGGCGTGACGTAGCACAGCATCGACG
>JBOGLI010000841.1:0-2800 GCA_050746165.1 Terriglobales bacterium
CATCAAGGCCAACGGGGTCCGCTGCGGCTCGCCCGCCATGCGCGAATATCTCTACTGTTCTTTCCCCCAGCTATGGCGCGCGCAGGCCGACTACCAGCCCTTCCGCCCCGACCCCAACGCATTCCTCTACAAGCTCCCGCTCCTCGAAGACGCCAACGGAGTTCAGCTCGCCATCCAGCAGGTCCTCGACGCTGTCCTCGCCGGCCGTCTCGAACGCAAATGCGCGCAGACCCTCCTCTACGGACTCCAGACCGCCTCCGCTAACGCCCGCATCATCAGCTTCGATCCCGCAGGCTACCGATCCGAACTCGCCACCGAACTAAAGTGACCGTAGGGAACTCTGAAAACCACATTCGGCTGTGATTTGCGCCCGCCCCCCGCACGCTGTATAAGCGCTACGGTAGGAGGAACCATGAACTCGCCCAATCGCGCTGCTGGCGGGTATGCCAACCGCTTGCTTGCGGTGCTCGACGCGGCTGGCCGCAAACGGTTCGCCTCGGAAATGGACCGGGTCGCCTTGAAGACCGGGCAGGTGCTTTATAGTCCCGACCAGCGCATCAGCGACATCTACTTTCCCGAAGACAGCGTGATCGCCATGCTCACCGTGATGGAGAGCGGCGCAACGGTGGAATCGGCGACCGTCGGACGAGAGGGCGCTTCCTGGATTTCGGCCAGCTTCAAATCGCCGACCATGCCCTGCCAGACGATTGTCACGATTGCCGGCGACGCCTACAAAGTGCCCGCGGAAATCGTGGAAAGCGAGATCAGGGACAACGGCATCTTCCACAACACTCTTTCGCACTACTCGCACGTGCTGCTGATCCAGACGCTCCGTTCGACCGCCTGCAATGCCTTGCACACCATCGAGCAGAGGTGCGCGCGCTGGATGCTGATGACGCTCGACCGGACCGACGTGGACCGCTTCGCCATCACGCACGATTTCCTGTCGAACCTGCTGGGCGTCCGGCGGGCAACGGTAAGCCAACTGGTGGAGCAACTCGCCGAAAAGGGAGTGCTGCAAATCAAGCGCGGATGGATTCGCGTCGCCGACCGGCAGAAGTTGGAAGCTGTATCGTGTGAGTGCTACCAGATCGTCAAGAACCAGTTCGACAAAGTGATCGGACCGTGATCACTTCCTGGTAATTTCCTCGTACAGCTCCGGCAAGCGCTCCGCATCGGGGATTGACCTTCCGAAGCGCGCCGCCTCGTAGCGCGCGGTGAATCGTTCGACATTCGCGCGCAGCGCCAGGTCGTCGATGGAGGCCGCGAACTCTCCCGGAGTTTGGCCCGGAGTCTTGTGCCAACCGTGTCGCGAGAGCCGGCGTAGCAGACGCCCGTACCAGATGCTGGCGGCCTGGTCGGGTGCGCGCTGCGGGTTGCGGGCCACGCGCCAATGCCGCCATGCTTGCAGCAGCGGGCGCGAGCGCAATCCAGCGAGCAGCAGCGCTCCGAGAATGATCACGGTTGCGATCTCGCGCGGCGACGAACGCTCTCCGCGTTCGTACACGTGCTTTGCCTTGACGAGCAGGCGAACGTGCTCGCGGCGCAGCCAGAGGCGGAAGCGGTCGCCCATGGTGCGGCCCTTCAGCATGGCGGAGATGGTCAGGTTCTGCTGGTGAAGGAAGTCGTAGTTCACCACCCACTCGCGCCAGAACTCGCGGGCAGCGTCGAGATAGAGCGCCAGGCGGTGGAAGCTGCCGTTGTCGGGCGCCGCGTCGGCGGGCGTGGGATCGAACTCGGTCCAGCCCGCGCCCGGGATGTAGGCCTCGACCCAGGAATGCGCGTCGCGCCCGCGGACGATGTAGCTGCCGGTCACGTCGTTGTACTCGCCCATGCGGAAGCCGTTGACGACGCGCGACGGCACGCCGACCGTCCGCAGCATGATCGCCATCGCCGACGCGAAGTACTCGCAGTGTCCCTGCTTGCGTACGAAAAGGAACGTGGCGAGCGGGTCGGCAGGAGGAGTCGAAGGCAATTGGAGCGTGTAGCCGAAATTCCGGCGCAGATACAGCTCGATGGCCGATGCCTTGTCGAACGGAGTGTTGCGGCCTTCGGTGATCTGGCGGGCGAGGGCGGGAATGCGCGCATCGAGCTGCGGTGGCACTTGCAGGTAATCGGGGGAGAGTTGCGTGGGGATCTGCGTCCCGGCCTGAACACGCCGCTCGGCCATGTTGGGCAGCAGGGACACCGCGGTGTAGCCCTCGAGCATGCGCGCGCCGTCGAGACTCCAGACGCCGCCGGAATCGTCGACGCCGACCTCGCGCATGTGTCCGAAGACCATCACCGGAACGCTGGCGAGGAACAGCACGCGCGTGCCGATCGGCTCCATGGCGACCGAATAACGGATCTGCTTGGAGTTGCGCAACGTCTGGGCCAGGTCGCCGACGACGTTGCCGGCCCGCTGCTCGACGTCGAATAAATCGAAGCGGCCGTTGCCGACATGCCCGAGCAGCACCTCGTTGTTCGGGTTTTTCCATGTGCGGCCGTCGAATTCGGCGAGCGACAGGCCGCGCCATTTCAGGCCAGCGTAGTTGCCGCCGCCCTCGATGAAGCGGACGTGCATGACGATCGAATCCGACTGCTGGATGCGCCCGATGGCGCCCAGTTGCACCTGGTCGCTGAAGCCGGTGACAAAGTCGTTGCGCGGCGCGTAGTCGCTCAGGTATCCCGCCGAGAGACGCGGCAGGATAAAGAAGATGGCCGCGGCGCCCACGACGATCGACAGCATCAGGCTGACCGCGGTGAACGTCAGGGCGCGCGCAAAGCGGCGGTCCGCCGAAGGAACGGGGGGCGCGGGGAC
>JBOGLI010000842.1:0-15513 GCA_050746165.1 Terriglobales bacterium
GTCGTAGTCTGCGCGAAGCGGAGGCACTACAACTTCTCAGCTCCGATCTTCCCGACGGGGCCGTGCCACGCGTGTTTCTCGTCGATTCAGAAAACTTCCTGTTCGTGATGAGCGCAGCTCCTAAAGAGACTCGGAACTGGAAGGAACTGCTGCTGAAGGGCACGATTGATCTTAAGACGGCGGAGTGCGTTGGTATCATTCACGCATCGCTGATCGGAGCGAGTTGGAAGTCACCGGATTGGGAGGTCCGGTTCGGAGACGTAACCGTCTTCGACCAGTTGCGACTGGATCCTTATTACCGGGCGACGGCGCGCGTGCATCCGGACCTCACAGCTTTCTTCGACACGCTAATCGAAGACACGCTGGACCGCCGCGTGTGTCTCGTTCATGGAGATTGGAGCCCGAAGAATTTTCTCGTGCGAGGCAGCGTACCCATGGCGCTCGACTTCGAAGTGGCGCATTACGGCAATCCTGCCTTCGATGCCGCATTCCTGCTGAATCATCTGCTCCTGAAGAGCTTTCACCGACGCGAGTTTCTGGAGGCATATTTGGCGGCCGCAGATCGGTATTGGGCGGGTCTGACGCAACGCTTGCCCTCCGACACCGGCTGGTTCGAGCAAGCTACGGTAAGACACCAGGCTGGCCTGATGCTGGCACGCGTCGACGGTAAGTCGCCCGTTGAATACCTGAACGCAAATACCCGAAGTACCGTTCGGGCGTTTGCGCAGGACTTAATTCAGCATCCTCCCGCGAAATTGAGCGAAACCTTCGAGAGAGCGAGAAATGCCAATCACAATCGCTGATCTGCGAGCTTGGGAGATCCTCGATTCCCGCGGCCGTCCGACGGTTGCGGTCCAAGCCACTCTCTCCAATGGAATTGTCGGCCAGGCGCAGGTTCCGTCGGGTGCCTCTACCGGACGTCACGAAGCGGTCGAGTTGCGCGACGGAGACCCCCGGCGTTACGGCGGACTAGGCGTATTGCATGCGGTCCATAACGTCGCGACCCTCGCGGATTCGCTGCGCGGACATCCAGCATGTGATCTCGTTTCGCTAGACCGGCGGATGATCGAGATCGACGGGACGCCAAATAAGTCGCGCTTGGGGGCCAACAGCATTCTTGGCATCTCCTGCGCTTTGGCGCGCGCTTTTGCCAATGCCCAATCCCTGCCGTTGTGGAAATGGCTGCGCGAAGAATTTCAAATCCAGGATCATGCAGCCCTTCCCGTGCCGATGGTCAACATTCTTTCGGGTGGCCTTCACGCGGGGAACAACATCGATTTCCAGGACTTTCTTGTCATTCCACACGGTTTTGCCACCTTTGCGGAAGCGCTCCACGGTATCGTCGCGGTCCATCGCGCTGCGGGTGAGGTCCTCTCGGAACGAAAGATCGCGTTCGGCGTTGCGGATGAGGGCGGCTGGGGCGGCCAACTTCAAAACAACGAAGAAGCAGTAAGCATTCTTCTCAGTGCGATCGAGCGTGCCGGATTCGCCCCGGGCAAAGAGATGCTGGTCGCGCTCGACGTCGCCTCTACACATTTCTACGAGAGTGGCATTTACCGGCTGGGTCGCGAGAACAGGGCTCTCGATTCCACACAGATGATTGATCTGCTATCGGACTGGTGTTCGCGGTATCCGATCACAAGCATTGAAGATGGTCTTGCCGAGGACGATTGGCCGGGATGGAAGTCTCTTACGTCGAGGCTGGGCTCCCGGGTGCAGATCGTCGGCGACGACCTGTTCACGACCAACACAATTCGTCTGCAGAAAGGGATTACGGAAGGCGTTGCCAATGCCGTACTGGTGAAGATGAACCAAATCGGCACTCTAACGGAAACGTTCGAACTGATGAACCTTGCGCGCGGCGCGGGATACAAGCTGGTCGTATCGGCTCGGTCCGGCGAGACCGAGGACTCTTTTCTCGCCGACCTTGCGGTCGCCGCGTCGGCCGATCAGATCAAGATCGGATCCATTACCCGGTCGGAACGTCTTGCCAAGTACAACCGGTTGCTCGAGCTCGAAAGCATGCTAAATATTCGATGCAGGTCCAAGTCAGCATGAACTTCGCTGTTGGGTTCGATCGACAATCCAATCCGCCTTGGCTGAGGAGTGCTTGTGAAAATCGTGCTTGCAGCTTGCACATCTAAGAGTAGTTCTCCTCCTCCGTCACTTAAGAGGGCAATCAAAGCGAAGTCTCAAGTCGTACTGCCGCCGGGCGCATCAATTAGGACTGAATTGTAAGTACGAGTCTTGACACATATCAATCAAGTCAAACAGATATGAGACTGTATCTGATAGAACCATGTTACATCTGGTATGCGACATGTCTACAATGAAGGAAGATGCGATGGCACGTTTAGACGGGAAAGTTGCAATCGTGACGGGGGCCGGGTCTTGCGGACCCGGCTGGGGAAACGGTAAAGCGACCGCCGTCCTGTTTGCCCGAGAAGGGGCAAAAGTATTTGGCGTCGATGTCCGGGCAGAGTCCGTAGCTGAGACGAGGGAAATCATCGCGACGGAGGGCGGCAGTTGTACTGTGTCCACTGCTGATGTCTCTAAGTCCTCGGATGTACGGGCCGTTGTGGAGCAATGCATACGCGAATACGGTCGGATCGACATTTTGCAAAATAATGTTGGAGTTTTAGCGGTGGGTGGCCCTGAGGACCTTTCGGAAGAACAGTGGGATCTGCTTTTGGCAATCAATGTTAAGAGCATGTTTTTGACATGCAAGTACGTCTTGCCAATAATGCTGAAGCAGGCTAGTGGAGGAGCTATCGTCAATGTATCCTCAATCGCGTCTATTCGATATACAGGATATCCGTCGATTGCCTACAACGCTTCTAAAGGCGCCGTGAATCAATTGACGCAAAATATTGCAGTTCAGTATGCATCGAAAGGGATCCGCGCTAACTGTGTGCTGCCTGGGCTCATTAATACGCCAATGATTCGAGAACCTCTCCGTGACACGTACGGCCCAGGAGGCGTTGATGCGATGATTCGCAAGCGTGATGAAATGGTACCGCTAGGGAAGATGGGGGATGCATGGGACGTCGCCTATGCTTCACTCTTTCTCGCAAGCAGCGAGGCTCAATATATAACGGGGGTGTCGCTTGTCGTGGATGGAGGTTTGACGTGTAAATGTAACTAATGTGGCCATGAAAAGTCGCTCGATCTGGAACTCCTGCAGATCGAAAACAATTAAATTTCCTAATTCACCGGGATCTGGAAAGTGGCCGCCCTGCGGCCACGGCGGTGTTGGTCCGAGAATACGTCGCAGAATTCAAGAGCGCCTGCGCGGCGACAGGAGTGGCAACGACACCAGACAGCGAAAAGGGCAAATGGACTTCATGGGTGCTCCTGCAGGCAGATCGATTTGATCCGCTTGTCGAGAGCCCACCGTCTGTGTTGGATCGAAAACCTAAGCCGCCGCGCTGGTGAATTCCGGAAGAAAAATGCATTCTTCGGCTGGACGGTGCAATAGTGTTGTATCCATTTGTATCCATTTGTTGCCGATTTTGAGTCTAAAATACTCCGCCGTTGTTGGAATTTTGAAAATGATTACCTCTGGCCGAACTCTTTGATAGCGCTAGGTTTTACGATCAAAAATGGACATATTGAACCGCCCTTGACACGGCGTCCCGGTAGCGCTACCAACAAGATACAGAAGGCCGCCTCAACGGGCGGCCTTCATGTTTTGTCTCGATCTCGAGAAGAAGCTTACGCCGGCCGTCAGCCGACACTCGCTCCCAAGTCGACGAGAAGCTGATCCAACTGCTCAAATTGCACGGGGTACCCGCTTGTGCTTCCGGAGGCGATCCCTTCGTCGAGCGCTTCTTTCGAAGGATAGAGGTCGTGTAGTACGACGACGGTCTCACCGGCGTTTTCTTCGAAGGTCACGGTGGTGACGGCCCCAGGGCTTTCTCCTTCGTCGTTCGTCCAGACGAGGCGCTTGGGCGGAATCACCTCGACATAGCGACCAAAGAAAGGCATTGGCTCCCCGGTCGAGGGATGGCGGAAGACCAGACGGTACTTGCCCCCTGTACGAGCATCAAGTTCGCAGGAAAGTAAGGAGACTCCGAACGACTTCGGCGCCCACCACCGCTGGAATAGTTCGGGTTTGGTCCAGGCATCGAAGACGACATGCGCGGGGCCATTGAAGGTTCGAGTGACGACGAGTTCACGATCGGACTTGCGTTCCACGCTCGTGCTGTTCTTCGTCGGGTTGTTGTTATCTTTTCTTTTGTCCATGGGTCTTCTCCTTCTGTTTCAATTCCTCGAGAATTTTGTCTAACTCGTCAAAGCGTTCGGCCCAGTGCTTGCGGTATCTCTCGATCCATTCCGCCTCTTGGTCCAGCCCACGCAGGCCGAGCTTGCAGGTCCGCACGCGCCCTACCTTTTCGGTAGCGACGAGCCCCGCCTGCTCCAAGACGCCGACGTGCTTCTTCATGCCGGTGAGGGTCATGTGAAAACTTTCGGCAAGGGCGGTGATCGAAGCGTCGGCGCGTCCGAGCTGTTCCAGAACGCCGCGCCGGGTAGGGTCGGAGAGCGCGGCGAACGTTGCATCGAGAACGGGTTCTTGATACTGAACCATATGGTTCAGTATATAACGCGGATCGGCGACATGCAAGGGGGCTGCGCGCGCCTACGCTGCCAGGTGCCTTCGTTCGCACTCGCGGGACACTTCGCGGTTTTTCATTACAGGAACCGTTTCTTGAATTCTGCTGACGGCTTCGCCGGGCATGCAATACCATGCTTGCACCGTAAAGCGCCGGGTGTGGCGGCATTGGACCATTCGCGCGGCCTGGCGCCGAGCTGTTCCGCAATCGAAAGGAGAGCCGTATGCGACGTGCTGTATTGGTGGGCGTTCTTGCCGTATTCGCAACTCTTGCTGCCGCACAACAACCGGCAGCGAATTCCGGATGGCAGTATCCACTCATCAAGGGCGCCGGCGGAGCGGTTCCGTTGCCGAACGCAGCCGTCCAGCCCGACAAGACCAAGCAGTACAAGGTGCTCTTCGACATCACGAAGGGGGCCGACGATCCGAAAGACATCCTTCCGGGAATCGACCATGCGGCGCGGTTGCTGAACGTGCTGACGATGTCGGGCGTGCCGATGAAGAATATCCATATGACCCTGGTCTTCCACGGGCCGGCAACAACGGTCGGGGCGATGAATGATGAGGCGTATCGCGCCAAGCACAACGTCGATAATCCGAACGCGCCCATCCTGAAGCAAATGAAGGCAGCGGGAGTGGAGCTGTTCGTTTGCGGTCAAGCGATGCACGCGTTGCACTTTGCCGACAAGGACGTGCTTACGGACGTCAAGGTGGCGACGGGAGCGGTGGTGGTGCTGGTGGTATATCAGAACAACGGCTACGCCTTGATGCCGTTCTAACGCGATTCGGAGGAGGGACGGTGCGGAGGAATTTCGCGTTCCGCCTGCTAGCCGTGGTGCTGGCAACGGCCGGACTGGCAGGCGCACAGTCGATGACGAATAAGTTCTGGCCGCCATGGACGCCGCCGCCCGGCGATGGCCTGAATTTCACGATTCAGCAGATCGATAACGTGCCCGATCTGCATGGCGACATTGTCGATCCGCAACTCGTGGTGTTCTTCGCCGGGAACCAGTTCATGGCTACGGCCGAGCTGATGCAGTCATTCCGCCAGGAGCATCCTGAAGTTCAGCGGATCTTCTGGGAGACGCTGCCGCCGGGGATCCTGGCCAAGCAGATGGAGCAGGGTGCGCTGATCGTCGGCAACCTGCGAATCGCAATCAAGCCTGACATCTATACGGCAGGAACGCGCCGCATCAAGCCGATGCAAGAGGAGGGAAAGTTCGAGCAGGTGAGGACCTATGCACGGAACCGGCTGGCAATCATGGTGGCGAAAGGCAACCCGAAACGGGTGCTCAGACTGAAAGACCTGGCGCGGCCGGAAGTACGCGTCTCCATGCCGAACCCGGAGTGGGAGGGAGTGGCGAGCCTGATTACCGAGTCCTATAAGAAAGCCGGCGGGGAAGCGCTGGTGACCGAGATCATGCAAAACAAGGTGAAGAGCGGCGCGACCTTTCTGACGCAAATTCATCACCGGCAGACGCCGCTGCGAATCATGTTGGGTGAGTCGGACGCGGGCGTGGTGTTGTACTCCGAGGCGCGGTTCCAGGAAATGATCGGGAATCCGATCTCGATGGTCGAAATTCCAGCCGAACAGAATATGACCGGGGTATATCTCGCGGGCGTGCTGAAAGACGCGCCTCATCCGGAAGCAGCGCGCGCCTTTGCCGCGTTCCTTATCGGCCGGAAAGCGCAGGAGATCTTCAAGAAATACGGCTTCCTGCCGCCACCCGAGGTACAGCGGTAGGCGTTATGCGCGATCTCAGGTATGTGTTGCTGGCGGTTATCGCGCTCGGACTGATTGGCGTAACGCTGGTGCTCGCGCTCTATTTCTGGCGGCTGCAGGCAGTGCCGGCGCCGGCAGCGCGCACGGCGACCATGGCGTTCAGTCCACCTAATCCCGAGGATGCACCCGCGGACATTCGCGATGCGGTGATGATGGGCTACAACATCATGCTCGACACGGCGAAATATGCGCCGGCGTACACGGGCAACGGGCTGAGTTGCTCGAACTGCCATTTCAACGGCGGGATTGCACAGGACGGAATTCCGCTGGTGGGAGTGGCGGCCGTATATCCGAAATATCGCGAGCGGGCGCGCTATGCGACTGACCTGGTGGCGCGCACCGACGAATGCTTCGAGCGCAGCATGAACGGAAAGGCCGCGCCGGTGGAGAGCCGGGAGATGCAGGCGCTGCAGGCTTACTACGCGTGGATCTCCCGCGGCATTCCGATCTATTCCAAGGTGCCGTGGCTCGGGGTGAAGCGAATCAAGACGGACCACGTGCCCAATGCCGAGGCGGGCGCAACGGTATTTCGCGCGCGCTGCACGCCGTGTCACGGGACGGACGGACAGGGCACCAACGTGGCGCCCCCGCTGTGGGGACCGAAATCGTTCAACGACGGCGCGGGGATGAACAAGGTAGAGATGCTGGCTTCATTCGCCTTCGCCAACATGCCACGCGGAGCTCCCGGACTCTCGGTGGCCCAGGCGTTTGACGTGGCGGCATTCATCGCGCACCAATCGCGACCTCACTTCGCAACGAAACATTGATTCGATCGGGTTAATCAGTTTGGTTCGGGCAGAGTACCGAACCGCATTCCTGCCCGAATATTCACAGCCACAAGGCATGCTCGTTCGCTTTATACTGCGGCCAAGAAGCAGTCACGAGTCGCCGGTCGCCAACACCCGTTGTGCGACGGTGAGTCGAGATTGGCGAGTCCACATTGAGGTCAGGAATGTCGGTCAAAGCTGTACGTGAAATCTCCCCCGAAGTGTCGTCCGGCGATTTTGTCTCCCTGGAAGAAAAAGTCTATCGAACGATTGAGCTGCTGAAGGCGGCGCGAGAGGCCAAGACGGCGGCTGAACGCGACGCGTCGCGCGTGCGCGAACAACTGGAGCTGCGCGAGGAAGAAATGGAGTCGCTGCGCGGTGAAGTGATCGCGCTACGCAAGGAGCGCGAGGACGTGAAGTCTCGCGTCGAAAAAATTCTGCGGCAGATCGACGAACTTGCGGGCGAGGAAGCGGAATTGCCGCTTTCGCAATGAAGGAGATGATGTGAGCGCATCCTCGAATGGACCGAACGGGGCCGCCGCTACGGCGAACAGCGTACGCGTGGAGATTTTCGACCAGCATTACAACCTGCGCGGTTCCGACTCCGATTACGTGCACGTGCTGGCGGAATATGTCGATACCAAGATGCGAGCGGTGGCGGAGCAGACCGCGACCATCGACTCCATGCGACTAGCGGTACTGGCCGCGCTGAACATCGCGGATGAATATCACATCCTGAAGAGGAAGTATGACTCCATCGCCAGCGACCTCAGCCGGCGGACGTCGATGCTGGAAGGCGCGCTTGAGGAAGTGCTGGAAGAGCCGCGGCGCGCCGGGTAAGGCCGACAACCATTTCCAATTGTCGATTGACGATTGTCGATTATTTCGTCCGCGCTAACATCCGCACCGCCTATCGAAAATCGAATGAGATTTTACATTTCCTGCATTAATTCCTCTGTGTCCCCCGCGTCCTCTGCGTCTAGGTTTCCTAGCAACTTAGCTTCCATGAATTTTCGTCGGGGCTATTGCGATTCCAAGCGCGGTTCCGTAGCATCCAATGCAGAAAGCCGGCCTGCTGCGTTGGTGATAGTGGTTACCAATTTTGAACCAATGCCCGTGAACCGGGGGTTCGACTCGATATTTGATCCGGTGAGCAAAGTTCCGCCAGACGGAAATGCCTAAAGGATTACGGGGGATCCCCACCTGCTAGGTCAGGTTCATTGCGGCCCACTACACGGCGTGCGCGGGTCGGCTTTTGCATTCTCTCGTTGATATTTCCCATCCGGAGCGGCTTCCGGACATCTAAAATTGAGTAGATGTTTCCCCGCCTTTTTCAGCTCGGCCATTTCAGCCTCCACACCTATGGAGTTCTCGTCGCCACCGGCGTGATCGTGGGACTGTTCGTCGCCGCGTCGCTCGCCAGAAAACAGGGGCAGGATCCCGAAAAAACCTGGAACCTCGGTATCTACATGGTGTTGGCGGGAATCGTCGGGGCGAAGCTGCTGATGATCATCAACGATTTCGGCGAATACTCACGCCATCCCGCCGAGATCTTCAGCATGAGCTTCCTGCAGGCGGCGGGAGTGTTCTATGGGGGCGTGATCGGCGCGTTGGTGGTGGCGATCTGGTACGTGCGGGCGAACCACATGCCGGTGCTGCGGACCTGCGATGCTTTCGCGCCGGGCCTGGCAATCGGGCACAGCATCGGCAGGCTGGGCTGCTTCGCCGCCGGATGCTGCTACGGAAAACCGACCTCACACTGGTGGGGCGTGACCTTCCACAGCAAGCTGGCCGCGACTTGGGTTGGGACTCCACTCAACATTCCGCTCGAGCCGACGCAGTTGCTAGAATCGGCTTTCGAACTGGTGAATTTCCTGTTCCTCTACTGGCTGTTCAAGCACAAGAAGTTCGAAGGACAGATTATTGGCGCGTACCTGTTCACTTACGGCGTCGCCCGCTTCTTCCTCGAATTTATCCGCGACGATCCCGACCGCGGGTCGGTTTTCGGCGGCGCTCTCAGCGGTGTTCAATTGATCGCCATTTTCATGGTGATTGGCGGCGGGCTCCTCTGGCTGCGCCGCGCACAACTCGCGCCCGCGCCGGCCACGGCGAGAGCGACTCGGTAAGCAGTTTGCCTGCGGGCATGAGTCACGATTGGATTATCTGCGTTTATCCGGGATAATCGCCGCTTGGCAAATTCCACTAAGACGTTTGCCGTCGGCGCCGAGTGTGCCGGACGCCGCCTCGACCAGTTCCTCGTCTCGCGGCTTCCCAACCTTAGCCGCGCCCGCGTTCAGGAACTGATCACGCAGGGAAAAATCCAGGTTGACGGCAAGGCAGGAAAACCGTCGTTGAAACTCAAAGGCGGGGAACAGATTGAAGTGCTTGGGGCCGCCGAACGCGCGCCGCTGCGCGCGATCCCGGAAGACATTCCACTCGATATCGTTTACGAGGACGACGACCTGGCCGTGATCAACAAGCCCGCAGGAATGATGGTCCACGCCGGGGCTGGCGCCACCGACGATGTGCGAAACAGCGGCACACTCGTCAACGCATTGCTCCATCGTTTCGCATCGCTTTCGGGAGTGGGCGGGGAGGTACGGCCAGGGATCGTTCACCGGCTCGACCGGTTTACCAGCGGTCTTATCGTGGTCGCAAAGAACGATCTCGCGCACCGCAAGTTGGCGCAGCAGTGGGCGGCGCGGACGGTGGCCAAGACGTATCTGGCGCTGGTCCATGGGTGGCCGCCCCGCGAGCAGGGGAGAATTGAGTCGGCCATCAGCCGGGACGTGGAGCGCCGTACGCGGATGACGACGCGCCGTTCCACGGGGCGGGAAGCGCGCTCCCGTTACCAAGTGCTGGAGAAGTTCGAGTCGGCGTATGGAAGATTTGCGCTGGTGTCGGTGGCAATCGAAACCGGGCGCACCCACCAGGTGCGGGTCCATCTTTCCTCGATCGGACATCCGATTGCCGGCGACACGCTTTATGGCGCCCCACGCGAGATTCGCGCTAAGTCGTGCGCGGTCGATCCACTGATTTTGCGAAGAAACTTTCTGCACGCTGCCGCCATCGAATTTGAGCAGCCACTCACGGGAAGAAAATTGTCGTTCGAGAGCCCTTTGCCGGCGGAACTTGCCGCCTTTTTGCGGGAACTAAGAGGCCGCCCGGTTGCGGCCGAAAGACAGGCTAAGCGTCTATAATGAAAATTCCCATGAAGCACCTTTTCCTGACGCTCGCATTAGTCCTGGTTACTACCGCGGGTGTCGCCCAACAGCCGTCCACGAACGATCTTCCGTCGGCGCCTTCCGCCACGCTGGAAAAACCGAAGCCCAAGCCTCCGCCGCAAGCGCCGGCACCACAACAGGCCCCGCAGCCAGCGACCACACAGCAAAGCGAGCCCGCACCTCCGCAGGCAATGCCTGCGCCGCCGCAAAACCAGACGCAACCCTCGGACCAGCAGGCGAAAGCCGCGCCGGCCAACACGGGCAATGCGGATGCTGCCCCTCCCGACGATGAGCGCAACCCGATTACGACCATCAAGAAGACGGTGGATGAAGTCAACATCATCTTCACCGTCACCGACAAGCATGGTCGGTTCGTCAAGGACCTGACTAAGAACGATTTTAAGGTGATCGACGACAACAAGCCCGCGGTAAAGATCCTGAGTTTCTCGAGCGAAACGAACCTGCCCCTGCGGGTCGGCCTGCTCGTCGATGCCAGCAATTCCATCCGCGACCGCTTCCGTTTCGAACAGGAATCGGCGATCGAGTTCCTGAACCAGATCATCCGCCCAAAGTCGGACCGGGCGTTCGTGATCGGCTTCGACACGACCGCGGAAATCACTCAGGACTTTACCGACAACAGCGAGCTGCTATCCAAAGGCGTGCGCATGCTGCGTCCCGGCGGAGGAACGGCGCTCTACGACGCTCTTTATTTCGCCTGCCGCGACAAGCTGATGAAAGCGGGCGGCGACACCGCCGTGCGGAAGGCAATTATTCTCATCAGCGACGGCAACGATAACCAGAGCCGGGTGACGCGCGAAGAAGCGATCGAGATGGCGCAAAAGGCCGAGGTGATCGTTTACACCATCAGCACAAACGTCAGCGGCGTAAAGGAACGCGGCGACCGGGTGCTGGAACGCATCTCCGATGCAACCGGCGGACGCGCGTTTTTCCCGTTCAAGATCCAGGATGTGTCGGACGCGTTCTCGGCCATCCAGGACGAGCTGCGCAGCCAGTACGCGCTTGCCTACAAGCCCGCCGATTTCCGTTCCGACGGACGATTCCGGTCCATCGACATCCTCGCCGACAAGAAGAACATGCACATCCGCGCGCGCAAGGGGTACTTCGCTCCAAATCAGTAGGGACAGGGGACAAGGGACAGGGGACAAGGGGCAAGGGACAAGGAGAAAGGGACAAGCGACAAGGGACACGGGACAAGGAAATCCCAGATTTGTGTTTTCCCATGACCCCTGACCCCTGACCCCTGACCACCGCCCCTGTTTCAAAACTACCCACCAGCTATGTACTAGATGATGATCAACTCTGAACAAGAGCAGCATCGGCGTACACACATTCGGTAGGAAGCTACAGACAATGCGCGACTTGCTCCATCCTGACCTGCTGTAATAACTAGTAAACAGAGAGGGGAGAATGGCAATAAGGCTGCTGTTCAGAACAGTGCCGAGCACCTCCCGTTACGACCCGCCGAACCTGGCGGTCCAGCGTTGATGCCCGGCAATTTATACCTTTATTGTTGCGCCCTATGCGGATTGGACTTGTCACGGCGTTTCCCCCGGGAACTCAGCGGCTGAATGAGTACGGCCTGAATCTGGCTGAACAACTTCGTAACAAAAGTTGCGATTTCGTTGTCCTTGCGGACATTTACGAGCCCATCGAGCCCGAATTACCGGGCTATGCGGTGGACCGGTGCTGGCGATTCAACGATCTCGGCACGCCGTTTCGCCTGCTCTCCGCCGCCCGCAAGCACAAGGCCGATGTCGTTTGGTTCAACCTGGTGTATTCGACGTTCGGCGACAACCCGCTGGCGGCGTTTGTCGGGCTGTTGACCCCGCTGCTCCTGCGGATCGCCGGATTCCGGACCCACGTGACGCTCCATCACCTGATGGAGAATGTGGAGCTGCGTCATGCGGACATCCGCTTCCCGCGGCTGTATTTGTGGGGGGGCTCGTTCATCACCCGCTTCCTGCTGCATGCCCACAAGGTGTCGGTCCTGACCGAAAGCTACCGCCGGGTCCTGATGGAACGGTACAAGGCGCCGAACATCAACGTCAGGCGGCACGGCATTTTGGGCACGCAGCCCCAGCCGCCGGATTTTGCCCAACGCGAGCGCGAGTTCCGCATCCTGGCGTTCGGGAAATTCGGGCGATACAAGCGGCTGGAGCCGATGATCGATGCCTTCCAAATCATCCGGCGCGAAGTGCCGAATGCCAGGCTGGTCATCGCCGGACAGGACCATCCAAACCGGCCGGGATACATGGCGTCGCTGGCCCGGCAACACGCGGGCGATCCCGGCATGGAATTCCTGGGCTACGTACCGGAGGCGGAGTTGCCGCGCGTTTTCGGCGGCTGCAATGTTGCCGTGTTGCCGTATTCCTCGTCGGGCGGACCCAGCGGCGTGGCCCACCAGGCGGCGCAGTTCGGATTACCAGTCGTCGCTTCCGACATCGAAGATGTCCGCATCATCGCGGATGAAGAAAACCTTGCAGTGGATTACTACCGGCCGGACGACGTGCAGGACCTTGCGTCCACGCTCGTTGGCCTGGCGAACGATCCTGCCCGGCAGCGTCGCATGGCCGAGCAAAACTACAACGCCGCACTGGCAATGACGATGCCGCACATCGTGGCGCAGTACCTGTCCGATTTTGCGGTGACAGACAGCGAGGAGGCGCCGCAAGCCGCGCTTCCGCTGCCGGATGAAGAACCGCGGGCTGCGGCCTAGCGGTCGAAGACATTTGAAAGGGCCGAACCCATGGCGTTGATTCGTACTATCGTTGTTCCCGCTTTTAATGAGGAACGCCGCATTGCCACCACCCTTGATTGCCTTTTGCAGCACTATGGCGAGGGCCAGGGCCAAACAGAAATCCTGGTAGTGGACGATGGTTCCACCGACCGCACCTCCCAAGTCGTGAACTGGTATCACCGCAAGGAAGAAGCGGTCAACCTGCTGCGGGTCCCGCACGGTGGTAAGGGCGCCGCTGTACGTCAGGGTGTCGCGCATGCACAAGGTGACTTTGTGTTTCTCTGCGACGCGGACCTGAAGGAAGGCGTTTCGCAGCTCGACAAGCTGGAGAGCGCACTGCGCGGAGGCGCCGACGTCGCGATTGGCTCCCGCTGGGTGGCAGCGGCGGAGAGCACCGAGTCGCAACCGCTGTTCCGGCGCATTTGCAGCCGCATCTTCAATCTGTGCGCGCACCGCCTTCTCGGCCTGCAGTTCAAGGACACGCAGTGCGGGCTGAAGGCGTTTACCAATAGTGCAGCCCACGCAATGTTCCAGCACCAGAGCATCGACGGATGGGGATTCGATCCCGAGTTGCTGCTCATCGCCAGCCGGTTTGGATACGACGTCGCCGAAGTGCCGATCGAGTTGCCCCACGATTACACTACGTCGCGCTTCCGCCCGATTCGCGATGGCATCACCACCTTCAAGGAACTGTTCGCGATCGTGCTGCGCGATGCCGCGGGCGCCTATCCTTCGGCGCAGGCGGCGCGGAGCGCCAAGGCTGCAACAGTCGCAGGGTCGCCGGAACTGCCGCAGGTCGCGAGCTCAGGGCAGGAGGCGGCATGAGCAAGCGCCTCATCATCAACGCCGACGATTTTGGCATGACCATGGGCGTAAACCGCGCCGTGGTGGAAGCCCGGCAATCGGGCGTGCTGACCTCGACCACGCTGATGGCCACGGGCGCGGCTTACGAGGAAGCGGTCCAGTTGGCCGCCCAGGTCAAGACGCTCGATGTCGGATGCCACGTCGTGCTGCTGGAGGGATCTCCGCTCTTACCGGCGGCCGAGATACCCTCGCTCGCCGTCAAGGGGGTGGACGGCGTGACGCGCTTCCGCCGCGGCTTCGGCGCATTCATCCAGGCGGCAATCGCGGGCAAGCTGCGTGGAGAAGATATCTACCGTGAGGCGCGGGCACAGATTCTTCACCTGCGTGCCGCCGGCGTGGACGTGCAGCACCTCGACACGCACAAGCACGCGCATGTATTCCCGGCGGTGTTTCGTCCGCTGTTGCGAGCGGCCCTGGATTGCGGCGTGGCGGCGGTGCGTAACCCATTTGAACCCATGTGTGCCATGTCCTGGCACCGGCTTCGGCACCGGCGCGACCTGTGGTCAAGGTACCTGCCGGTGCGCATGCTGCACGCGTTTTCCGACCAGTTCGCGGCCGAGTGTCAGAATCTCGGTATCGCCACTCCGCAGGGGACGTTTGGCATTACCCTGACCGGGTATGCCGATGAGCCGTCGTTTATCGAACTGCTGGACCGCATTCCCGACGGCAACTGGGAGCTGCTGTGTCATCCTGCGTACGAAGATGAGCTGTGGCTGAAGCTCGGACCGCGTCCCGGCTCGGGCATGCGGGAGTTGGAGCTGTTGCTCTCGCCACATGTTTCAGCGACGGTGCGGGATAACGGAATTATGCTGGCGTCCTACGCCGAGGTGTTCGCTGGATCTCGCGCGGCTGTCGCAACCGCCGCGTCGGCTGTACCGGTGCTTGGCGACGCCGCCGCACCCGCCGCGTAAACCTGGGCCCGGCGGCTGGCCGGGCCTTGTCCTCTCTTAAGGTTGGTGCAACGCATGTGTTGACGGGATTCTCCGGCGGGCGTATTTTTCTGCCGATCATGCGTTACTTCTTATATGTCTATGCATTTCTTGGGCTAACCGCGTTTGCCTTGGGGCAAAGCGGAGTAGCTCGCCTATCCGGAGCGACATCACTACAAGATTCACAAACAGCTTCGTTGCCCTCGTGCGACGGTACCGTGCTTTGGAGGAATTACGCTGACGCCGATACTCCAGCACCAGGGCATGGTGGATGGCGAATCGGAGCCGGTCGCGAGGAAGAACCGACGGTTATGGTTGGGATCAGTTTGTCGCCGGCGTGTACAGGGAAGTTGTCCCGCGTCGAAATCGTCGCAGCGCGAGAGACCGGCTCCGAAGCACTCGTGGCCTATGTTATGAGCGACTCGGGCCCGCCCAGCAGCGATAACCCGGCGCCCCACTCGCCCGCTCATATCCTGGATGTCCTTTACTTTTCCCCGACGCAAACCGCGGCGCGCGCGAGTGCCGTCTCAACGTTCCATCCGACGCTGGTTGCCGGCGAGGCGTATTGTGTGGTGT
>JBOGLI010000843.1:0-8878 GCA_050746165.1 Terriglobales bacterium
GACCAGGTAGCTGCTCGGGTTTGCGAACACCGGTAGGGCACGCCCGTTCACTTTCACGTCCCCACCCTTCGTCCAGTAAGGGATCCGTACCCGGATTTCGACATCCGACGGCCGTTTGGACGCGACGATGAGCTTCGTTCCCTGTTGCCGCGGAAAATCGGTCTCCTGCCTCAACTTGAGGCACTTCTCCGGCCAGTCCAACTCGGAAGCGATGAACAGGTTCACGTACACCGCATGCTCATCGTGGAAATAGATCGTGTCCGCGAACTTGCCGAACTCTTCCACACCCGTCCCGTTGCAGCACCAGAACGAATCCGTCGGCGTGGCATACGTCTTAAATAAGCGGATGCCCTGCGGGTAGTAATACATCGACGTGCCGGTTTCCGGATCGATCGTGCCCAGGCGATGATTCAGCAGCGCCCGCTCGTAATAATCCGTGTACCGCGGCTCCGGGTTCCAGCCGAAGAGGTGGCGGGTGAGTTTCAGCAGGTTGTACGCGCAGCAGTCCTCGGTACTTGACGGGCCCAGTTCATGCGAGAGTTTGCCGGGATCGCTTCGCCACACCTCTCCGTTGCTGGTTCCTCCGTTGGCGTACATGCGTTCCTGCTGAATTTCGTCCCAGAAGTACTGTGCAATGTCGCGATACCGCGTTTCTCCGGTCACTTCATACAAGCGAGCAGCCGCGATCACTTGTGGGATGTGCGTGTTGGCATGCAGCCCGCGAAGTTCATCGCGGTGCTCCGCCAGCGGGTCGAAGAAAACTTTCTTGTCGAAACGCTTCGCCGCGCCGATGTAGTGCGCCTTTCCAGTCACGGCGTACAGATTGGCGAGCACTTCTCCCATGCCGCCGTATTCGGTATTCAGCACCCGCTGCATGTGTTCATAGGGCAGCGGACCGGTATAGGAGTCCACCCAGTCGGCCATCTTTTCCAGCACGTCCAGCGCCTGGGCGTTGCCCGCCAACTGGTGCATGTCGAGCAGCCCCGCCATGATCTTGTGGATGGTGTAAAACGGCGCCCAGACTTTCACCCGGTCGCGCAGTCGATCGAACAACTCCAGCGGGAATGCGCTGAGGTAGCCGTTGCGTTGCTGGCACTTGGCCAACTCACTGACTAGTGAATCCCCACGCCGCCTGATTTCCTCGTCACCAGTGCTCGCGTAGGAAATCGCGCAGGCAGAAAGATAGTGGCCGCCCGCGAAGTGGCCGCGCAGTTCGCAATCGGGCGCTTCCCAGCCGCCCAGCGGTTGCGCCGCCGAGTTCATCCCCGCGGTGAGCCGAAACGTGTGCATCAGGCGGTCTTCCGGCAGGCTCTTCAGATACTCAAGGTTGCGGTCGGACACCGTTTTGAAGACACCGGGAAGCAAACGCACATGTCTTAACGGAAATGGCAGCGCCTTCCACGCAACATGCTCCGCGCTGGAATGGCCGCGCTGTGGTGAATCCAAGGTCGGGTCTTGCAGCAGACCCGCCAGTGATCGCGAGGGCAGCAACGCACCTCCCGCAGCGGCGGCGACGGTACTCACAAATTTCCTGCGCGAAACATGTTTGTGGGACATGGTGCCTCCAATGCGAGCGCGCTGGGGAGACTGCCCCGGCGCGACGAGCGATCGCGAACCGCGCAAGTATTCTATGCAGGGACTCGGTCACGTGCAGCAGAATTGCGTGGCCATCCCTCGCTCGCATCACAATATGTCATCATCTTAAGTAGTCGCACTTTCCAGCGCTGAATTTACGGGGAACAACTTGGACCTTCGCCTCGAATGTAAGGCCATCTTATTTGATATGGATGGTGTTCTTCTTGACTCCACTCGTGCCGTGGCCCGGGTTTGGCGTCGATGGGCGACCGAGCACGGCTTTGATCCGGAGCACGTCGCGCATATTGCCCAGGGACGTCCGAGCATCACGACCCTCCGCGAGTTGCTACCGGAAGCCGACCACGAAGCGGAAAACCGGATCGTGGAGCGCCGCGAAATGGAGGACCTGGAAGGCGTGGTCGCATGTGACGGCGCGCGCGAACTGCTCGCCGCCCTGCCGGTTGAGCGCTGGGCACTCGTGACCTCATCCACGCGTCCGCTGGCCGAAATTCGCCTGCGCGCCGGAAATCTTCCTATCCCTGAACGTATGGTCACCGGCAACGACATCGTCCACGGCAAGCCTCACCCCGAGCCGTTCCTGAAAGGCGCCGCGATCGTCGGGTTCGCGCCGAACGACTGCCTCGTTGTGGAAGATACGCCCGCGGGAATTCGCGCGGGAAAAGCCGCCGGATGCCGCGTGCTGGCGTTCCGAACGACAATGACCGATGAGGTGCTGAAAGCTGCCGGTCCTGATTGGATCGTGGACAGTTGCGCGCGGATCGAGGTTGAAGGCACGCCTGCTAACGGCGAACTGATTCTGATTATCCGCGACGCCACCGCCGTCGCCGCCAACACCGCGTGAGTCCCGACTAGCGTCCCAGCCGGAACCTCAGGAAGAGCACCGCTCCGACGGGATGATGCCCGTATAGCGACGCGAGGCCAGAGGGAGTGCTATACGCGGTGATTTGGCCGCCGATTCCTGTCGAGACATGTGGGACAAATTGAAACTCGCGCTCGTACCCCACGGTGTACGCCTGTACCCTGCCGATCGTGCTCTCATGGAAGTTGGGCGGCTCAACCTGATTGCGCAACAGTAATTCGTTGGTGCGATCAGCGTTATCAATCCTCGTCCATAGGTAATTGCGAACGAGAAACCGAAGTGTTGACTCGAGCAGATAACCATTCCAGGTCAGGTCATCGGACGTGTGATTCCGTCCCCAAAGTAATGTGCTCGCCCAATTGCCGCGCGCAAGCGGACGGTTGTACATGATCGACGCCGTCATGCGATTGACGTCTTCCGACGGGTGCAGCGCTTCCGGACCGGCAAGGTGGGCGAACGAAAACTGTCCGCTCCAGTTCTGCGCGGGACTCACAGTCGCGCGTACCGACCACGAATCGATCTTGCCTGAGTCGATATCCCATCGGTACTCGTCAGGCTCGCGGCCACGAAACCCGGAGGCCTCCAAACGAACGACCTTGTAGGTGACGCCGGCCGTGACCACGTCGTTGGAAATATGGGTCGAATCCTCCAGGTGATGCCCAAGCGTGGCAATCGGGTCCTCCGACGCAGACGCCCGGTGCGGATACGCCGTCGGTCCCATTGCCGGATCGCCGACTGGAGCGAAGTAGAACGACAGCAGCGCGTTGTCTCCGAGCTTAAGATCGTACAGAGCCGCCAGTTCCATCACGAAGTCGTGCGGGTGCTGGCCATCCACGATGGGTTTTCCGTATGCGGTTTCTCCCTGCTGGAACAACTCGGGATAGAAACGGCGCGTAACGGTCGCCGGCTCAAGGCTGAGCATGGTGCGGAGCGTCAGCGTTCCGCGGCCGAGCTTCCGTTGGGCCATCGGCATGACCCAATTCGTGGAGAACACCTTGTCGTCGCCACGCGGCCCGCTCTGTTGGTCGAAGTTGAGAAACGCTTCGCCATGGACCATGAACATCCAGTGCCCGCGCATGGTCATGAGCATGTCAGCGGGCGTGGAGTTCGGTTCAGAACTCGTGCCGGAAGTCGCATGCCGCTCGCTGGCCGCGATCAACGTTTGCGGCGCCGCTTGACTGTCGTGGTGCTGGCCCTTTTGATCCATCCCAGGCATCTGCTGGCCGCCCATACCCTCTTGCGTACGCGCGACCGATACGCATGGCGAGGCCAGCGCGATCAAGGCGAGTACAAATATGGATCTCGGCAACATCTCCACCATTTATATCGTGCGCCCTTTGAAATCGCCTGCCCGTTCGGCTTGCTCTCCACAACTCAGCATTCTTATATAACGTATAGTTATGCTGACATAAACATTATAAGTTTGCCTTTCAGTCGAGCCGGCCCCTAAAGTGGAGGGATGGGATCGCCCTCAGGGCCGTCCCGTTACCACCAGCCATGGAACTGAAGCGCAACAGCCGAGCTATCTCTGAAGGACCCAACCGGGCGCCTGCGCGTGCCATGCTCAAGGCGGCCGGCTTCAACGACGAAGACCTGCGGCGGCCTTTCATCGGCATCGCCAACACCTGGATCGAAATCGGCCCCTGCAATTACCACCTGCGCGAGCTCGCCGCCGCCCTCAAAGAAGGCATCCGGCAGGCAGGCGGCACGCCGATGGAATTCAATACGGTTTCCATCTCCGACGGCATCACCATGGGCGCGGAAGGCATGCGTACCTCGCTGGTCAGCCGTGAAGTAATCGCCGATTCCATCGAGCTGGTCGCCCGCGGCAATCATTTCGACGCCATTGTCGCCCTCGTCGGCTGCGATAAGACGATCCCGGGTGCAACGATGGCGCTGGCGCGCCTCGACATTCCGGGCCTGGTCCTCTACGGCGGTTCGATTGCCCCCGGCCACTGCAACGGCCGCGACATCACCATTCAGGATGTCTTCGAGGCCGTCGGCGCGCACGCGAAGCACGGTATCAGTGACGCCGAACTGCTCGAGATCGAAAACGCGGCTTGTCCCGGAGCGGGCGCCTGCGGCGGCCAGTTCACCGCCAACACGATGGCCATGGCTTGCGAGTTCCTGGGGATCTCGCCGCTCGGCAGCGCCAGCGTTCCGGCAGTGGACGCCCGCAAGCCGGAGGTCGCTCGCCAGGTCGGCGAACTTGTCATGGACCTGCTGCGCCGCGATCTGGTCCCGCGGCAGGTGATCACGCGCGATGCACTGGAGAACGCAATCGCAGGCGTGGCCGCGACTGGCGGTTCGACGAACGCCGTCCTCCACCTTCTCGCCATCGCTCATGAGGCCGGCGTCGATCTCGACATCGAAGATTTCGAGCCGATCTGCGCGCGCGTCCCCATCCTGGCGGACCTGAAGCCGGGCGGCCGGTTCGTCGCTACCGATCTGTACCGGGCAGGCGGAACGGCGCTCGTGGCAAAGCGGCTCCACGAAGCCGGGCTGCTCCACTCCGACGCCATCACCGTTACGGGCAACACAATCGGAGAAGAGGCCGCAAAGGCCGTTGAAACAGCGAATCAGAACGTCGTGCGCCCACTGGATCGTCCGCTGAAACTGCGGGGCGGGCTGGTCATATTGAAAGGAAACCTCGCGCCGGACGGCTGCGTGCTCAAGATCGCCGGCGAAGAGCGCACGCGCTTTGAAGGGCCCGCACGCGTTTTCGACTCCGAGGAAGACGCATTTGCAGCCGTGCAGGCCGACGAGATTCGCAAGGGCGACGTTGTCGTAATCCGATACGAAGGCCCGCGCGGCGGCCCTGGCATGCGCGAGATGCTGGGCGTGACCGCGGCGCTGGTCGGCGCAGGCTTGGGCGATTCCGTCGCGCTGCTCACCGACGGCCGATTTTCCGGAGCCACGCACGGTCTGATGGCCGGGCACGTCGCTCCCGAGGCGGCTTGCGGCGGCCCGATCGCCGCCGTGCGCGACGGCGACAACATCGTATTTGACGTCGAGGAGCGCGAGTTGAGCGTTGCGATTTCGCAACTCGAAATGCAGCGTCGTCTCGAGCATTGGCGTCCGCGGCCGTGCCGTTATCGCAGTGGAGTGATGGCGAAATTTGCGCGGCAGGTTTCATCGGCGTCGCGCGGAGCGGTCACCACAGCGTTCACCGAAACAGCGCAGGCGGCCAGCTACGCCGGCGCGGGAGTGCCCTGCGAATGAGGAAAACCGGCGGCGAAATCATATGGGAGTGCCTGCAGCGCGAAGGCGTGCGGCACGTGTTCGGCTATCAGGGCGGCGCCATCCTGCCCGCGTACGATGCGCTCTGCAAGTACCCCGGCATTCACCACGTTCTGGTGCGCCACGAGCAGGGCGCGGCGCACATGGCCGACGGGTACGCGCGCGCCGGCGGTGGCGTGGGCGTGGCCATCGCGACTTCCGGCCCGGGCGCGACCAACCTTGTTACCGGCATTGCGACCGCGATGATGGACTCGTCGCCCGTCGTCTGTATCACCGGGCAGGTGGGAAGCAAGGTCATTGGCTACGACGCGTTCCAGGAAACCGACATCACCGGGATCACGCTGCCGATCACGAAGCACAACTACCTGGTTACTCGTCCCGACGAATTGGCCAAGGTAATTCGCGAGGCGTTTCAGATCGCGCGCTCCGGGCGCCCCGGTCCGGTCCTCATCGACGTGACCAAGGACGCGCAGCAGATGAGCTGTGAATTCGACTGGGACAGCGCCGAGCCGCGTCCGCACAAACGGCCCGCGCAGTCGCCGACGCGCCAGCAGTATCAGCAAGCGCTCGACCTGCTGCACAACGCAAAGCGTCCGGTGATTCTTGCCGGGCACGGCATCCTGCTCTCCGGAGCGATGCGCGAGGTGACGGCTTTTGCCGAGCTTGCCGACATCCCCGTCGCCATGACGCTGCTCGGCATCGGCGGCTTCCCTGCCTCGCATCCGTTGAATCTCGGCATGATGGGCATGCATGGCGAGGCTTGGGTAAATACAGCCATCCAGGAAGCGGACCTGCTGCTTGCTTTCGGCATGCGTTTCGACGATCGCGTCACCGGCAATCTGAGCACCTACGCTACTTCGGCGAAGAAGATCCACATCGAAATCGATCCCGCCGAGGTGAACAAGAACGTTAAGGCCGACGTGCCGCTGATCGGCGATCTGCGCGCCGTCTTGCAGGACCTTCTGCCGCTCGTCGAGCGCGGCAACCGCGTCGAGTGGCGCGAGCGGATCGCCCAACTCAAAGGCGACTCCGCCGTACGCGACATCCAGAACCTGCCCGACAACGGACACCTTTACGCCGCACACGTCATCAACGACCTGTGGAACGTGACCGGCGGCAATGCCATCGTGGTCAGCGATGTTGGCCAACACCAGATGTGGGAAGCGCAGTATTACCACCATGACCAGCCGCGCTCGCTGATTACTTCCGGCGGCCTCGGCACCATGGGCTTCGCCCTTCCGGCGGCGATCGGCGCGAAATTTGCCCGTCCCGATGCGGAAGTGTGGGTGGTGGTCGGCGATGGCGGTTTCCAGATGACCATGGCGGAGTTGGCGACCGTCGGGCAGGAAGACCTCGACATCAATATCGCCATCATCAACAACGGCTATCTCGGCATGGTCCGCCAGTGGCAGGAGTTTTTCTACGAGCGCCGCTACAAGGCCACCCCGCTGCACAATCCCGACTTCGTTAAGCTCGCGGAGGCATTCGGCCTGCGTGGCATTGACGTTAGCAAGCGCAGCGAAGTGGTGGATGCGGTCCGTGAGGCGCGCAACCATTGCGGCACATGCCTCATTAACTTCCACGTCGAGCAGGAGGATTCGGTATTCCCGATGGTACCTGCCGGCGCGAATCTGCACGACATGATCCGGCGTCCGAGCCCGCTCGTAGAGACGGCTGTGGACGCGTAATCCGTTCGCACGGGGCAAAAAAGATGATTGCAACATTGGTGGTCCACGTAGAAAACACGCCGGGAGTCCTGAACCGCGTCGCGTCGCTGTTTCGGCGGCGTGCCTTCAATATCGAATCGCTCACGGTCGGACACACCGAAAAGCTGGGCGTATCGCGCATGACCATCGTGGTCGATACCGACGAAGCGGGTGCCGCTCGCCTGGAAGCCAATCTTTACAAGCTGGTGAACGTGCTCCGGGTGGACAACATCACTAACGTCCCAGCAGTTTTTCGCGACCTGGTCATGATCAAGGTCGCCGCAACGCAGGAGACCCGTGCCGAGATCATGCAACTGGCCCATGTCTTCCGCGCGCGCGTCGTGGATGTCGCTGTCGATTCGTTAGTGCTCGAGGCGACTGGAGCCGAGGACAAGATTGACGGCCTGATCGAGTTGCTGCGGCAGTACGGTGTCATAGAGGCGGCGCGGACCGGGCGCGTGGCCATGATTCGCGGCGCCGCCCCGCGCACGGCAGAGTCGATTCCCGTCGTCTGCGATCGCGAGCAAAGCGATCCGTTCGATGAAGAACAGGTTTCATATTCGGTTTAGAAAAAAGGCGGCAATACCCGCCAGGAGAGCGAAATGGCAAACATCTACTATGAAAATCATGCGAACCTGTCGCTGATACAAGCGAAGAAAGTTGCCGTGATCGGCTTCGGCTCGCAAGGCCACGCACACGCCCTGAACCTTCAGGACAGCGGCGTCGAGGTCCGCATCGGTCTGCAGGCGGGCAGCCGCTCGCGCACGAAGGCGGAAAGTGCCGGCCTGCAAGTGCTGTCTCCGTCGGAAGCAACTCGCTGGGCTGACGTGATCGTGGTGCTCGCGCCCGACACTTCGCAGCCGCAGTTGTACCGTCAGGACATCGCGCCGCACCTCGGCGCCGGAAAGACGATTCTTTTCGCCCACGGATTCAACATTCACTTCGGCACCATCACGGTTCCGGCGAATGTTGACGTCGTGATGATCGCGCCCAAGGCGCCCGGACACCGTGTACGCGAAGTGTTCGTCGAAGGCGGCGGCACGCCCGCGCTCCTCGCCGTGCACCAGGACGCAAGCGGAAAAGCAAAGGAACTGGCTCTGTCGTATGCGCGCGCGCTGGGCGCCACCCGCGCCGGCGTCCTGGAAACAACGTTTGCCGAAGAGACGGTGACCGACTTGTTTGGCGAGCAAGCCGTGCTGTGCGGCGGCATCAGCGCGCTCGTCAAGGCGGGTTTCGACACGCTGGTGGACGCCGGGTACCAGCCCGAGATCGCCTACTTCGAGTGCATGCACGAGTTGAAACTGATTGTGGACCTGATGTACCGCGGCGGCCTCAACTACATGCGTTATTCGGTGAGTGATACCGCGGAGCACGGCGACTACACGGGCGGCCCGCGTGTGGTCACCAGCGAAACTCGTCGCGAGATGCAGAAGATGCTCCGGGAAATTCAGGACGGCGAATATGCGCGCGCCTGGAT
>JBOGLI010000844.1:0-6320 GCA_050746165.1 Terriglobales bacterium
TGCAATCTTCATGGGGCCCCGGGCCGAAGTGAAATTGGTAATTTGTAATTTGGTAATTGTGTAATTTTATGGAACGATCGAGCGTCGTTTTCAAATTACGAAATTACCAACTTGCTCATTTACCAAATCAGAAAATGTTAAGTCGGATCACCGGACGGAACATGTTGCTCTTTCCAGTCGTGCTTCCGGTGAAGTTATAGAAATTGTCCTGCTCGAAACCGAACGAAACGCTGATCGGGAAGTCGGCGGTCACGCGCCCGACCCCATCCTCCACGTCGCGCCGCAAGCCGTGCGTGTAGGTGACCAGCAGTCCGCTATCCATGTTGTCGTACAAATGGAAGCCCATGCCGCGCGACATGTAGAACTTCCCGTCGACCTGCCAATTCTTTGCCGGCTTGACCGTGAACTCCGCTCCCGGCCGCACTTCCTGCGCAATCGCATACGTCAGGTCCTGCACGTTCCAGCCGCGCGTGTACGCGCCGACCACCCGCAATTTGAACTTCGGCCCGAAGCACCGTTCTACTCCGATGTAGCTATTGGTGGTGAACCACTCGCGCACCAGAGGCCGGAACATCAGGTCGTCGAGCATGTACCCGGTCACCAGCTTGGTCTTGCCCCAGGGACGTCCCACTTCGAAATCAAGCCGTCCCACCAGTTCACGCGAGTGCAGGTTGCGCAGCGTAAACGGGCCGCTCTCGTGGATGCCCTCGCCCTTGATCGTCAGCCAGTTTCCGATCGCGTTCGTATTCAGGTACACGAACTGGCGGAACAGGTTCTGGTTCATGTCGATGGGAGCGAGTGCGTCACGCCGCAGCGTGAACTGCAGCCCGGTGTTGAACGCCACCGTCGTGTGTCCCAAGTGCAGCACCGGATTGATCGCCCCATCGGCCATGTAATCGTTCGTGCTGCGGCTGATGATGACGCCCTCCGACGGAACCAGAGACGTGCCGCTCACCTTGCGAAATCCGGCGAATCCGCTGATGGTCGGCACGTTGTCCAGGTGCACCTTGAAGCCGTTCAGCCACTGCGTCTGCGTCGAGTACCACGGCGGAGGCGCGATCCCACCCGCCGTCGCGCCTGCCATGCGCGCGTTCTCCTGGTAGATGGTCGAGTCCTCGAAAATCGGATCGATGCTGAAGGACGTCTGCCCGCTGACCTTCTCCGTGATCGGAATGCCTTCGTCGCCCGAGGTCTCCAGCAGTTCGCGCTCGGCGACGTCGTCCTGTCCAGCGACTTGATTGGCGTGCGCGAATGCCGAGACGGCCAAACGGTCGTGGTGTTCCTGCCGGTACAGGTTCGCCTCGGCGAGCATGTAGTCGTAGTTCTGGCTCAGGTCGGCCGTATCGCCAAGGCTTGCCAGTTGCACCTTCGCCTGCTCGGTGTCGCCCTGCTCCAGATAGGTGTTGGCCAAGCCGACGGCGACCACCTGGTCGGCGGCGCCGGCTTGCTTGGCGCGATCGAACAGGTCCACCGCGCCCTTGAAGTCGTGCATGCGCAGGTACATGTCGGCGGCCTGCAGGAGGTGATCGGCGGTGATCGGCGACGCCTCGCCGATGCGCGATTCGGCGAACGCTAGCCCGACCTGCGCCTTGGCATCGTCCCAATGGCCGTCGCGCAGCATCACCTTCGCGATGGCCAGCCGCGCCTGGACGCGGTCGGAATCGGGCGCTTCCAGCGCGCGCGCGAATCGTCCCATGGCCGCGTCCTGGTCGCCCAGGGTCAGCAGCGCGTCGCCAGTGGCGAGCAGCACGTCCGACTCTTCGCTGCCCATCCGCTCCGCCATCTGGATGTAGCGCATGGTCTGGTCGCGACGCTTCAGCTGCGCGTAGCTGTGCGCCATCTGCGCGTAGATGAATGGATCGTCGGGCGATTCGCCCAGCGCCTTGTCCAACGACGCGATCGACTCCGTGTACTTCCGCTGGTGGTACTGCGTGTTGGACAGCGCAAGTTGCAGCTTCACGTCGTCAGGGGAGAACTTGAGCGCCGCCTGGTATTCCTTCTCCGCCTGCGCCAGCAAGCCTTCCTGCTCGTAGCCGGTTGCGAGGGCGTCGTGAATCGCCTCGGAATCGCCCAATACCTTCTGCGCCGACTTTGCGTTTTCGAGCGCGATCTTCGGATGCCGCAACTCGAGTTGCGCAAAGGCCAATCCGAGGTGCGCCGAGCCGTTGTTAGGCTCCAGCTTCAGCGCCTGCTCAAAGTCGGCGCTCGCGCCCTCGGCGTTCTGCGTGTCGTTATAGACGTAGCCGCGGTTCACGTACGCGGTCGTGACCTTCGGCCCGCGCTCGATGGCACGCGAAAAATCATCCGCTGCCTCGTACAACAGGCCTTCGCTCTTGTGCACGTAGCCCGAGAGCAGTGGAAGGTCGGCATCGTTGGGCAGGATCTTCTCGTACTTCGCGGTCAGCCTGAGCAGGTCCTCATTGCGGCCCAGGTAGAGGAGATCGTAACCGAGATACACGGCGACGTCGCGGTCCCGGGGCAGCTTCTGCATCGCTTCCTGCGCCACTTGTTCCGACGCGGCATAATTCCCAACCCACGTGAGGTAACGCTCGCGTTCGCGCAGGACGAATGGGTTGTGCTGCATCTCCGGCGTTGTCGCGCGCGCCAGCCACTTCTTCGACAAGTCGAAGTGGTGCGACTCGATGCCGACGTTCGCTCCGCCCGCGACCAGCAGCGGGTTCGTCGGCGCCAGCCTCCAGCCCTTCTCGTACGACGCGTTCGCTTCGTCGAAGCGGCGCAGCGAGGTGTACATGTCGCCGAGCGCGAGATAGCCGACGTAATTTTTCGGGTGCGCCTGTTCGAGCAGCGTGAAGTACTTCTCCGCGCCCTTGATGTCGTCCATGTCGCGCGAGAGATAGCCCAGCGCGGTCAGTGCCCACTCATTCTTCGCGTCGAGCTTCAGGACGTTCTCATACTGCTGCCGCGCTTCGTTCTTCTTGCCGACCTTCCACAACACGCTGCCGTACTGCAAGAGGATGTCAGGCTTGGTCGGATCGAGCGATGCCGCTTCCTTCAGGTCGTTCTCGGCGGCGGTATTGTCGCTCAGGTTCAGTTCGGTGGCGCCGCGCAGCCGCAGGAATTCCGGACGCGCCGGCCCCTCCAGGTCCATCTGGTGCAGCGCCGCCATCATCGTCTGGTACTGCTTCTGCGCCGAGTCGTTGTCGCCGACGCTCTTGTACTCGTCGGCCAGCGACATGCGCAGCTCCATCGGATAGAGCGGCCCTTCATTCGTCGATTCGGGCAGCGTCTGCAGCGCCGCGTTGTATTCGCGGATAGCCTCGTCCGCCTTGCCCTGCAGGCGCGCGACTTCCGCCCGGATGGCATGCACGCGGTAATAATTCGGGTCCTGCGCCGTGGCCCGGTCGAGATACTTATTGGCCTTGTCCAATTCTCCGATCGCCAGATTCGACGATGCAGCGGAGAGCTGGTAGTTCATCTGCTTCGGATCGGCGTTCGCCGCCGCCGAGTAATACTGTGCCGCCTCCGGACGCTTGCCCCACACCTCATAGGTGTAGCCGATCTCGGCCGTTATGTCGGGCTGGTGGCCGGGAATTGACTTCAACGTCGAGACTGCCTGCTGGTAATCATGCGCTTCGCGGAAGTAGCCGGCCATCGCGCGCAGAATTTCCGGATTGTGCGGCGCGCGCGAACGGGCGCGTTCCAGGTACGTCTTCGCCTTGTCCGGCTGTTTCAACTTCTGGTAGGCGAGTGCGGTGAGCAGGTCGGCGCGCGGCGAGTACTGCACCGCGTTGGCGCGCTGCAGCATCTGGATGGCGCCGTTGTAGTCGCCGGTTTCCATGAACAATTCACCGGCGACCATCAGGTCGTTGGTGCGGCGCGGATTGAGCGCGATCACGCGGTCGAGCAGCGCCTTTGCCTCGGCATTCTTGCCCAGCTTGACGTACGTCTGCGCCAGTCCCGACAAGGCGTCCACCGACTTCGGATTCAATTCGAGGGCGCGCTTGTAGGCCTGCACCGCCACCGACAGCTTGCCCGCGCCGCGGGCGGCGTAGCCGTACATCAGCCACATATTGATGTCTTGCGGCGCCGCGTTCGCGGCCCGCTCGGCATACACCAGCGCGCCGGAAAAATTATTATGGCGCAGCGCAGTATCGGCCGCGCGCGCCTGCCGCGCCACCTCGATGCTCGACCCCCACGCCAGACCGCCTTGCGATCCGCCCGATGCCTGTCCTTTCTTGCCGGACGCTTTCTGCTGCGACGGGCTGGCTTGCGCTCCGCCACTCGGATTGACCTCAAACGTCTGCGCGGCCGCGGGGACGGCCAAAAGACCCAGGGAACAGATAATAATCAGTACCGTCGTTTTCACAGGACCACCCGAAACAGAGTTCCGCTGTCCGATACACCCGCAAGCACGATTCCAACTGCTCTGGCTGTATCCAGCGGCAAATCAGCTGTTTCGCGGAAGCATGGGTCCGGCCGCTGCTCAGATGTGGTATCGCGATTCTCTCTGTGCACCACTTAGTACACACTGCGTTCAGGAAGGTGACATGCCCACTTTGTGTACTTGCGACGCAGTCACCAAGAAAACCCGGTGCTCACAGTTCGGAATCGAAACTGCTGCTGGAAAGAGCAGCGGAGGAACAATCTTGACTGCGACGTCTTCGACTCATCCCCTGCGAAGGCCAATTCCCCTGCTGGCAATTATCCTGGCAGCGATCGCCGTTCACGGCCCGCTGTTGTTGATGGAATTGCCGCTGGGATCCTACGACGCACATTTCCATATCTTTTTTGCGTCTCATTACGCCCACCACTGGTTCAATCCTTGGAACCCGAAGTGGTTCGGCGGGTTTTCGCAAACCACGTATCCGGGCCTGCCACAGCAATGGCTGGCGATTTTCAGCTTTCTGACCGGCTTCAACCTGGCTTACATGCTGGTGCAGATGATCGGCATCTGCCTGCTGCCGGTCGGCGTGTATCGCTTTTCCAAGTTGTGGGTGAGCGACCGCGCGGCCAGCTACGCCGCGCTCGGCAGCGTCTTCCTTGGATCCCTGTCGTTCCTGGTTTACGAGGCCGGGCAACTCGGCACCACGTTCGCATTGCCGTTGTACCTGCTCGCGCTGCCGTACCTGTATGAATGGAGCCGGTCGGCGAAAGGCAAGTCGCTGATCAAGGGACTGCTGCTCTCGTGCGCGGCGGCTGCGGCGCACCACGTGACGCTGATTTTCGGCGCCGCGCTCTTCGCCACGCCGGTATGCGTGAAGGCGTTGATGGACCGCAACGACGACGGCGAACACCATTCCGCCGCGTCGGTAATTTCGCGCGCCCTCGTCTTTGCTGCGATTGCTGCCGTTGCCTGCTTCGTGGTACTGCTGCCCTACTTCATCGCGTTCTTGCACAACCCGATTAAGCAGGTGCCGATCCCGCACGCCAGCCGCAGCAATTTCCTGCTCAATCCGGAGTGGGGACTGAACTACTTCGTCGTGCCCTACGGCGCAATGCTCCTGGCCTTGCCCTACATCTTCTACAAAGGCTGGGAACAGGTAAAACTGCGCCCGCTGTTCCTCGGTTTTTGGGTGACGTTCCTGTGCGGGTTGGGTGGGACGACGCCGGTACCGCGCTGGCTGTTCGGGCGCGCTTACTGGATTCTCACCTACGAGCGCTTCACCTTCTGGGCCACCGTGCTCGCTCTGCCCTTCGTCGGCATGGCGGCAGCGTGGTTGCTTGACCGTTATGCGAAGAAGGCGATCATTGGGCTCGCTGCCGCGGCCGTGATTACGTGCGCGTTCGCGGTCTCGTGGACGACGTTCCATCCCATCAACTACGACAAAGGTCTCGATGTGAAACCTGTGGCGGCGTTCCTCAACCGCGATGGCCACGACAAGTATCGATACCTGACGCTTGGTTTCGGCGACCACCTCTCGCAGCTCTCGACCATGACGGATGCGGACACGGTGGACGGCGAGTACAACTCGGCCCGCATGTTGCCGGAACTGACCGCCTACGGTGCGGCGCAGATCACCAACTCGAAGTACTACGGCACGGCCGGAATGGAATCGCTGCGCGCCATCCTGAAGCACGCCGACAAGTACGGCCTGAAGTGGATCTTCGTTCGCGACAACTTCTACGAACCGCTGCTGGCCTTCGCCGGATGGCGGCAGGTGGATGCGCTCGACCACGGCGCCGTCTCGGTCTGGTCGAAAGACGATGTTCCACCGGCACAACCGGTGCAGGCCAATTACGTTCCCTCGCAGTGGGAGGGCCTGCTGTGGGGCATCCTGCCGGTAGGCAGCAGCTTGCTCGCGCTGTTCGCCGTCATTCTTCTGCCCTAGCGTAAGCGGGTTCGCGAAACGATTCCGTTC
>JBOGLI010000845.1:0-2484 GCA_050746165.1 Terriglobales bacterium
CCAGTTCTCGGTCGAGAAGGCGTACAGGGTAAGGGCGGGAATGTGAATACGAGCCGCCGTCTCCACCGTCGAACGCACTGATTCCACACCCGCCTTGTGGCCGGCGATCCGCGGCAGATGCCGCAGCTTCGCCCAGCGGCCGTTGCCGTCCATGATGATGGCGACATGCTCGGGCAGACGCGTGGTATCGAGCTTCGCGTACAGCTCGGCTTCCTGACGCGTCATGCCTTCCGGCACGGTGGGGGTGGAACGCTTCATGCAAAACTCAGGAATGTACCACGGGCATTGGTCAACAGGTCATTGTACTAGCCAGCGGGGAATCTGGAGATCTGGAGAACTGCAAATCTGGAAATCTGGAAATCTGGAAATCTGATGGTGTCGCTTTCCGATCACCAGAACCATCAGATCACCAGATCTCCAGTTCTCCAGATCTCCAGATCTCCAGATCTCCTGCAGTTTTTGTTTGCGCGTCCACATGAACGCGTGCCAAGCTTCGGTTCGCGATGGTTGACGGCCCTGGGGGAACGGAATGTTCTGGGAACTGCTGATTGCCGGCTTGGTCGGGGGCGCGCTTGGATTTCTCGCCACCTGGATGTTGCTACACGGGCGGGGAGAAGCGGCCCGGCTGGAGACGGCGCGATTGCAGGAGCGCTGCGACCGTCTTGCGGGCGTTGAAGGGAAGTTGCAGGAGACGTCAGGGCAGCTTTCCAGCGCTCGCGAAAGCCTGGCAGCCAATCAAGCGGGGGTCGAGGCACGAGATGCGGACATCGGGCGGCTGCAGCAAGCGATCACGGGACTGAACTCCGTCCATGAGTCCCTGTCCGCGACCAACTCCAAGCTGAACGCACAAGTGGCCGAACTTCAAACCTCGCTGAACGAAGAACGCAAGCAGAACGCGGAGAAGATCGCGTTATTGCAGGAGGCTCGGAATTCGCTATCGCAGGAATTCAAGGTGCTGGCCGGGGAAATCCTCGAGGAGAAAACGAAGAAGTTCACCGAGCAGAATCAGGCCAACCTCGGACACATTCTCGATCCCCTGAAAACGAAGATCGACGAATTCCGCGCGAAGGTGGAAGAGGTTTACGTGCAGGAGGGTAAGGACCGCAGCGCGTTGGGGGCGATGGTCAACCAGTTGGTCGGCCTCAACCAGCAGCTCTCGGCCGAGGCGCACGACCTGACCCGGGCTCTCAAGGGATCGTCGAAAGCGCAGGGGAACTGGGGCGAATTCATCCTGGAGAGCATCCTCGAATCGTCGGGACTGCGCAAGGATGTGCACTATCACGCGCAGCAGAGCTTCAAGCGCGAAGACGGGTCGCGAGCGCAGCCGGATTTCGTCGTGCACCTGCCGGAGAAGCGCGACATCGTCGTCGATTCGAAGGTCTCGCTCACCGATTACGAGCGCTACGTTAATGCCGCGAACGAGGAAGAGGCGCAGCCGCACCTGGCCCGTCACATTGAATCGATGAAGTCCCACATCAAGGAACTGGCCGACACCGATTACCTGAACCTCTACGGCCTCAAGACGCTGGACTCGCTCATCATGTTCGTGCCCGTGGAGCCGGCATTCACCGCGGCGATGAAGCACGATCCCAAGCTGTGGGATTTTGCCTGGTCACGGAACGTGATCCTGACCAGCCCGACGACGCTGCTCTTCGCGCTCAAGACCGTCGCCCAAGTCTGGCGCCAGGAGTACCAGCAGCAAAATGCGCAGGACATCGCCCGGCGCGGCGCCGAGTTATACGATAAGTTCGTTGGGTTTGTACAGGACTTGCAGAAGGTCGGCGAGAAGATCACGCAGGCGCGCGACAGCTACGACGGCGCACTGGCGAAGCTGTCGAACGGACGCGGGAACCTCGTTCGACAGGCGGAGATGCTGAAGGAACTCGGCGTGAAGCCCGCCAAGGCGCTGCCGCAGGCGCTAGTAGATGCCTCGGTTGATGAGCCCCAGGCGCTCACCGCCGCCGCGGGAGAGGATGCATAGAGCACACGAGCCTTTTTTTCGTATCAAGTACGCGGTAGCCGATTCGGTGCGCGGCAAATCCTTGATTCCAGCTACCTTGGTATAATTGTGCACGACAGTGGGGAGTATGGCATATTCCGCTCGACGTAAGTGGGGGATCGACCACGGTCTCAGGCGGAAGCTAGTCTGCCTGCTTTTGTTCGCGGGAATTTTTCTTTCCCTCACCCATTTCCATCCAGATTCTGACGCACCGGGCACCGCCCCATGCACGATTTGCGTGACGTTGCACGTTTTGCATTCGGCCGCCCCGACCGGCGTGCTGGCTGCGTTCGTCGCACCACGCCCCGTCACCAGCTTCGTCGTGACGCAAGTCACGACCATCGAGCCCTACCGATTTACCTCCAGCCTCTTCACGCGTCCCCCGCCCGCCGTCTAGATCGCCGAAAAACCATTCGACCCAACCATTACGGTCCCTCGCGGAGGTGTATATGCGCGTGGCTCCATGTTTTGTTTCGGCTTCTATT
>JBOGLI010000846.1:0-6675 GCA_050746165.1 Terriglobales bacterium
ACATCCACCTGAGCCCGCCGGGAAATTACGATTTCCTGACTACGGCGGAATTGCAGTAACAGTATTTCGGTAATTCAGTATTTCAGTAGGTCGATTCGGAGAGTTTCGGTAGGAACATACCGAGATACCGACTAACCGAAATACCCTGATTCCCGTGTTAGCATCCAAATTGGTTTTGACGTGAAAATTCTCTTCATCGGCGATATTTTCGGACGGCCCGGACGCACCATCGTGCGCGACCGGCTGCCGGAACTGGTGCGCGCCCGTAAGATCGACCTGGTTATTGCCAACGCGGAGAACGCCGCCGGGGGTTTCGGGCTTACGCCGCAGATCGCGGAGGAACTTTTCGACCTCGGCATTGGCGCGATCTCGACCGGCAATCACGTGTGGGACAAACGCGAGATCATCGAATACCTGAATTCCGCTAATGGCAACGCCGGTCATCCGGCACGCCGCATCGTGCGTCCCGCCAATTATCCAGCGGGCACGCCGGGTTTCGGCATGTATGAAGGACGCGTGGGCGATACGGCGTATGCGCTGATTAATCTCCAGGGCCGCGTCTTCCTGCCCAGCAACGACGACCCGTTTCGCAAAGCGGATGAATTGATCGCGCAGACGAAGGCCAAGGTCATCGTCGTCGATGTGCACGCGGAAGCGACTTCCGAGAAGTGCGCGATGGGCTGGTATCTCGACGGCCGCGTTACCGCCGTCTTCGGAACGCACACGCACATACCGACGGCGGATACGCGCATCCTGCCCAAGGGCACGGCGTATCAAACCGATGTCGGCATGACCGGGCCGTACGACAGCGTCATCGGCGTGCAGAAAGAGCTGGTCATCAACCGCTTTCTGACGGGCATGCCCTCGCGCTGGGAGCCGGCAACGGGCGAGGTGCACTTTTGCGGCGTGTACTTCGAATGCGATGAAGCGACCGGCCGCGCCACTGCCGTCGAGCGAATCATGATTCCGGAGACGATCGGGACCCGTTGATGCTGTCAGACACCACTGCCAAAATGAAATCCCAGAGTCTACCCGCGTGGGCGACCGCCGACGCGTACCTGTTCGACATCGACGGCACGCTGCTGAACGGCCGCGATGCGGTGCAGTACTTCGCCTTCCGCCATGCGGTTCGCGAAATCTTTGGCAGGGACGCGACCATCGACGGCGTGCTCGTCCACGGCAATACTGACGTGGGTATCCTACGCGCGGTATTGCGCCGCGAGGGCGTGACGGACGCCGATTTCGACTCTCGCCTGCCAGAACTCGTAGCCGCCATGTGCCATCATGCGATGCTCAACGAGGCCGATATCCGCGTCGACATCTGTCCGTCAATTCACGGACTGCTGGAACGATTGCGCGACGGCGGAAAGATTCTCGGGGTCGCATCCGGCAACCTCGAAACCATCGGTTGGGCCAAGATCAAGGCGGCAGGGCTGCGAGAGTTCTTCCAATTCGGTGCCTTCAGCGACCGGCAGGAGCTGCGCGAGAACATTTTTCGCGACGGCATCGCGAAGGCCCGCGCCATCGCCGGCGAGAATGCCTCGGTGATGATTGTGGGCGACACTCCGTCCGATATTGAAGCGGCGAAGAAAGCAGGCATTCCCGTGGTCAGCGTCGCGACCGGCAAGTTCAGCCGCGAGGAACTAAGCGCGCTCGGTCCTGATTTGTGCGTTACCTGCTGCACTGAACTACTTTGAGTCGGTACAATTCACTGATGCGGTTTGCGGCCATTGCCGTCGTTTTGCTCTCGGCCTTGTCGTGGGCACAAACCGCGCCTTCCCAGGCTGATGCTGCCGATTGCACCCATCTGCGCACGCCCGCCGCATGCGAGGTCTCGGCGCGCGACCTGAAGAACGCGCGCGAGGATTTCCAGCACGGCCTCGACTTGCAGAAATCGGGCAAGACGCAGCAGGCGTTCGACGCCTTCGCCGAAGCCGTGCAATTGGTGCCCAAGGACGTCGAGTACCTGACCACCCGCGAGGTCCTTCGCCAGCAACTGGTGCTCGAGCATCTGAAGGCCGGCAACGCACTGGCCGCCATGCATCACGACGACATGGCCAAAGCTGAGTTTCGCCAGGCACTGGCCCTGGATCCCTCGAACGAGTTCGCGCAACAGCGCTTGCGCGACACCTTGCCCCCGGTCATGGGCAATTTGTCGCGATTCACCTACATCGACGCTCCCGGGCAGTTGCAGCTCGCGCCGCAGACGGGAATGCATTCCTTTCATTTCCGCGGCGACTCGCGCCAGTTAATCGAGAACATCGCCAAGGCCTATGGACTCGCTGCCACCTTCGACGAGAGCTTTCAGTCGCGGCAGCTCCGGTTCGATGTCGATGACGTTACGTTCTGGCGGGCCATGCAGATCGTCTCCGCCCTGACACGTTCATTTTTCACGCCGGTGTCTTCGCATCGCATGCTGGTGGTGGCCGACAACGCGCAAAACCGCGCCCAGTTCGAACGCCTGACGGAGCGCACGTATTACCTCGCCGACGCTACCACGCCGCAGGAATTGAACGACGTCCTGAACGTGCTGCGCACCATGTTCGACATCCGCCAGATTTCGCACGATCCGGGCTCGTCGTCGATCGTGGTCCGCGCGCCGGCCCGCCTGCTCGACGCAGCCACCGACCTGTTGCGCTCCATTGACCTGGCGCGCCCGCAGGTCATGCTCGATTTCCAGGTGATCCAGATCAACCGCTCGATGATGAAGGACATCGGGCTCGACATCCCCCTGCAGTGGCAGGCTTTCAGCCTATCGGCAGCGGCGCTCGCGGCCTTGAACCAACCCGACATTCAGGCCCAAATCAACCAGCTGCTCAACTCCGGTGGATTGACGGCGGCGAACTCGTCGACGATCGCGTCGCTGCTGCAGCAACTGCAAAACCAGCAGAATTCGATCTCTTCGCTGCTGCAGAATCCTTTTGCCACCTTCGGCGGAGGAAGCACGCGCTTTGCCCTCCCCTGGCCGCCGAGCACGCTGCATTTTTCGCTGAACACATCGAACGCCACCACGCTTGAGCAACTCTCGCTACGCGCCGGACAGGGTGCTGACGCGGTGCTGAAAATCGGCTCCCGCTACCCCGTGGTGACGGCGACGTATTCGTCGGTCTATAACAGTCCGGCGATCTCGCAGGTCCTGCAGAATGCCGGAGCGACGAATCAGAACCAGTCCACCTACGCGCCTTATCCATCCTTCACCTTCGAGGACCTCGGGTTGAATGTGAAGGCGAAGCCCCAGATCCATCAGGGTGACGTCACGCTCGACCTCACCGTGGAACTGAAGTCCTTGACCGGCCAGAGCTTCAACGGAGTGCCCGTGATCAGCAGCCGCACCTACACGGGGGCGCTTTCTGTGCGCGATGGAGGGACGGTGATCGTGGCGGGATCGTTGGATAAGTCGGAGGCAAAGAGCGTTTCCGGGCTGCCGGGGCTCACGCTCGTACCGGTCCTGAATCGGATGGGCACGCACTCCACCACCCAGGAGAGCGAAGGCGAGCTGCTCATCCTGATCACACCGCATATTTTGCGCCGTCCCGCAGAAACCGGAACGGCGATTCCCGTGCCGGCGTTTTAATCGCGCTTACTTGCCCTGCGGCGTGCCGCTGAATTCCACGATCTGCTTGAGCTGGTCGAAGGGCATTCCGGTGATGTTCAGCACCCTGCGGCCGTTCACGAACAGCGTAGGCGTGCCGGTAACCTCCATTTTCTTGCCCAACGCCATGGAATGATCGACGCGCTCGGTGGCCGGTTTGCCGGCCGCGCACTCGGCGATCTGTTTTCCGTTCATGCCGGCGTCGGTCGCCAGTTGCGTCAGCTTCTGCTCCGCGTAGGTGAGGTCCGGCTTCTTGTTGGGATCGGCGGATTCGACGTGCGAGGAGATGTCCTCCTGCGCGCCGAACACCAGGTCCGCAAACTTCCAGAACGAGTCGTTATTCTTTTCGGCGACGCAGGTGCTGAAGGCCGCAGCCGTATAGGCCCAGTGATGAATCGTGACGAGCGGAAACTGCTGGAAAATCAGCCTCGAACCGGGCACTTCCTTCACCAGTCGTTCGATGACCGGCGCCGCCGCTTTGCAACTCGGGCATTCGAGGTCGCCGAACTCGACCATGGTGATCTTCGGCGTCGTCGGTCCCGTCCACGGACCGTTGACCGCTCCGGTCAGTTCGGCGCGGGCCGCAGCGAATGGATCTGCACCAAACGGGCTTACGTCGCCGAGCAGGGCGTGACCGCCATCCGGCGTGACCCAGAACCGCTGCGCGCCGCGCTGTCCTTGCGGATTCGACAGCACCACCACAACGCCGGTCAGGTTCGCCACGTCGTCGGGCTTAAGCTCCGCGACTGTCCACGTGATTCCGGGATTGCTCGCGGTCATCTGGCGCATGAAGGCGTCGATCTGCTCGTTGGTTGGCTTCTGGCTGGCACTTCCGCCGAAAGGAACCATCTGTCCGGCAATCGCGAAGTGGTGTCCGGAGGTGACGAAGATGGAATTGTCGCCGCTGCGGTTGGGTGTATCGGCATGAACCACGATCTCCGCGATACCCGGAGCGGGAGAGGGCTTGATTTCCTTGATCGCGAACTTCATCTGCGGGTTCCAGCCGAAAACGTGTTCGAGGAACGACTGCACGGTGGCATGCGACGGCAAACCCGCCGCCGCGCCCTGCTTCTCCTGGGCAGCGGATTTCGCGGCCGCAGGCGAATGGGCAGTCGCAGCTTTCGATCCGGGTTTGGCCGCCTGGCCCCACGCCAGTCCGGCAATCATCATCAGCAAGAGCACTATTTTTTTCATGCGAATCTTTCTTTCCACCCGCCGCGTTAAATCTCGGACCGGGCGGCGATTGGGAACCGCCGTCCGACTCCAAATGCTTTTTCGGAAATCTTGAGCCCCGGGGCAGCCTGTTGACGCTTGTATTCCGCCCGCTCGATCATCCGGACCACGCGGCGCACCAGAGCCAGGTCCAGGCCGCGGGCCGACGCAATCTGCTCCGGCGTCTTGTTGTCTTCGATGAAGTCCTCAAGCATCGCGTCCAGCACCACATAGTCGGGCAGCGTATCGCTGTCCTTCTGGTCGGGCCGCAACTCAGCCGAGGGCGGCTTCTCGATCGTCGCGCGCGGAATCACTGCTTTCCTCGAATTCACATAGTCGGACAAGCGATAAACCATGGTTTTCGGGACATCGGATATCACCGCCAGGCCGCCGACCATATCGCCATACAGCGTGCAGTATCCGACCGCCAGTTCCGATTTGTTGCCCGTGCTCAGCACCAGTCCGGAAAACTTGTTCGACATCGCCATGAGCAGCACGCCGCGAATGCGCGCCTGGATATTTTCCTCGGTGACGTCCTCTTCGCGCCCGGCGAATACCGGCTTCAGTGCGTGCGTGAAGGAGTCGAACACCTCGGTGATACGGATGAGTTCGAACCGAATGCCGAGGTTCTCGGCGAGGGCGCGCGCGTCGTCGATACTGCCGCGCGACGAATACGGTCCGGGCATGCCCACGCCGATCACGTTCTGCGGCCCGAGCGCGTCGGCGGCGATGCACGCGGTGAGCGCCGAATCGATGCCGCCGCTCAGCCCGACAATCGCGCGGTTGAAGCCGCACTTGCGTACGTAATCGCGCGTGCCCAGCACGAGCGCGGCATAGGCGTCGGCCTCGGCGCCGTGGGCGCAAGCATGCATGTCGCTCTGCTGCGATTCCGTATCGAAGCAGATAAGGTCTTCCTCGAAGCACCGGGCCTGCGCCTTCACCTCGCCCGCGGCGCTGATCGCCATGCTTGAGCCGTCGAAAACCAGGCTATCGTTGCCGCCAACCTGGTTCACCATGATCACGATTCTGTTGTGGCGCACGGCCAACGCCGACAGCATCTTCCGCCGCAATTCCTGCTTGCCGACATAGAACGGCGACGCCGAAATATTCAGCAGAAGTTCGCCGCCGGCCGCGACCAGTTCCTCAACTGGATCGACCGGGTATAGCCGCCGGTTCCAGAAGCTCTTGTCGTTCCACGCGTCCTCGCAGACGGTGAGGGCCACTCGGCGTCCGCCGATCGCGATCAGTCCCTGGCTTTTGGCGGGCGCGAAGTTACGCGATTCGTCGAAAACGTCGTAGGTCGGCAACAGCATCTTCGATTGCAGGAACTGTATGCGGCCGTCGGCCAGGTACACGGCGGAGTTCATCACCGATTTCCCCGTGTCCTGGTGGGCGGGCGTGACCATGCCGCAAATGACGCCGATGCCGCGTGTCTCCTGGGCGATACGTTCCGCCGATTCCTGGTTCCGGGCCACGAAAGCGGGATTCTCGACGAGGTCGCGCGGCGGATAGCCGCAGATGGAAAGCTCGGGGAAAATGACCAGTTCCGAGCCCGCTTCGCGCGCCCGCCGGGAGAAATTCACGATTTTCTCGGCATTGCCGGAGAAATCGCCAATCGTGGTGTTGATCTGCGCGAGCGCGGTCCTCACGCGATTAGTGTAAATGGTCGGCAGGAAACCTGCGATGGCGTTATGACTCAACCCGGTGAGCCGGTCACAATGATTTCGAATTTAATAAATCACGAGCTCATCGAAGATTGTCCGGCGGAGGAGCACCCGGTACCGGTACTTCCTGAGGATTGCCCTGCGGTATGCCCGCTGGCTGCGGCAAGCCCTGTGCATCGCGGCGCGGCGCCGCGCCCGGTCCTGCAT
>JBOGLI010000847.1:0-2156 GCA_050746165.1 Terriglobales bacterium
CGTCGCCGACCATGTCGCGCAGCATCCACCAGACGAACATCCCCTTGATGCGGAACATAATCTCGTCGGGCGAGTTGATGAGGCTGCGTTCGGCGTCCGTGGTCGCTGCGGCGACCGCGGGTTTGGACGAACTGGAAGCACCGGACTGCGCAGAAGCAGATGCCCCGTTCTTTTCCGCTTCCTGCAGCGCCGGCAGGAATTGGTCCATATAGTCGATGGCGGAGGCGCGTCCTTGCTGCGCGGCCAGCAGCGCCGTTCCGAAGTGCGCCAGCCCCTCCTCGATCCACGGGCGCGGCGACCACATGGACGCATGCACGAGTTGATGCATCATGCGCGCGTCGAGCGCCTTCTTGTCGATGGTGGCAAAGGGCGCGATCAACATCGTGCCAGACTCGTACGCGGCATCGCCGGGATCGGGGAGCTGAAGTATGTCCACCTTTTGCTTCGGCGCGCCGAACCATTGCGTGTCCAACGGCAGCACCTTTTCGGCCGAGAGCGCGTACTCCTGCGCGAACGACGCCTGGTCGGCGAGATAATAAACGTCAATCACCGGCCGCGACAGCGTGGTGTATTCGCCGATCGCAAACGTCGGGATGGTCCATCCGAGATTCGAAAAAGAATACTGTGAGCAACCGGCATGCGTCGCCGTGTCTTCGGTTCCGCCGAGAAGATTTCGGTTCAACCCGAGGAAATCGCCGTTGGAAAAAACCGTAAGCTGGTGCTCGTCGCTGATCCAGCACAACGCGACATTCATCGAGCTGCTGCGTTCGCGGTCTTTCCAGCCTTGCAGCACGGAAAAATAATCCGGCTCCGCCACATGCGCCGCATTGAGCGCCACCGGATACCAGACGACGTAACCGATGCCGCGGATGGCCGTCACCGGTTCGCCGATGCGGTCCCAATCCGTGTGTCCGGCAGTTCCGGCCGGAACGCCAATAGAGGTGAGGCGAGTGGCGTCGCGCGTGATCTCGCCCGAGTAGCCGACGTCTAGTTCCACGGTCGCGCTCGGCGCAACCGGCGCGGGAAGCTGCACGATCACTTCGCTCAACTTGCCGGTGTGATCGATGTCGCTGACGTACTCGTCAGTGCTGTACTGCACGTCTTTCCCATTGATATTGACCAGCCGCCACTCCAGCGAGGACGAGACTTGCATCGCAAGCTCGCTTTGCGGGGCCGCGGAATCATTACGCAGAACGATCTTTCCACGCGCCGCCAGCGCCTGGCCCGCGGGATCGATACGGACTTCGAGGTTGTACTTCAGGAAAGTGAAAGCGGTGCGATCTAAACCGAAGGCTCCGACGCAGAGGACGCAGAGGACGCAGAGGACTTTGAAAAACTTCATTTGCTTTTGCGTTCCTTCGCGCCTTTTGCGGTGGCGGTTCTTCTTTGTCGCGCGACCTCGTACATCACCACGCCGGCGGCTACAGAAACGTTCAGCGACGCGATTTGCCCGAACATTGGTATCTTCACCACGAAATCGCAGGTCTTGCGCACCAAGTCGTGCAGGCCGTGACCTTCAGCGCCGAGGACGAGCGCGCAGTCCATGTCGTAGTCGATCTCGTCGTAGTTGCGGTCGCCGCGCTCGTCGAGTCCGACGGTCCAGATGTTGTGCTTTTTCAGTTCCTCGACGGTGCGGGAGATGTTGGTGACCTTCGCAACCGGAACATGCTCGACCGCGCCCGCCGAGGACTTGGCGACGGTGGCGTTCACGCCGACAGCACGGCGTTCGGGAATCACAATGCCATCGACACCGGCGGCATCGGCGGTACGCAAAATCGCGCCCAGGTTATGCGGGTCTTCGACTCCATCGAGCACGACGACAAATGCGCGCGTGCCGCGGCGGTTGGCCAGCAGGTCGTCAACACTCGTGTATTCCTTCTCGGAACTGACAGCAAGCACGCCCTGGTGGCTGTTGGTGGCGGCGAGGCGGTCCATCTCGGTGCGCGGCATGGGGCGGACGGGAATGCCGACGCGGCGGCACTCGGCGACAATGTCGTGCACGCGGCGGTCGTTGCGCTCGCGTGCTACCGCGATGTATTCGAACCTCCGGCCGCGCGCCTTCAGCGCCTCACGGACCGGGTTGATGCCGTAGATGACGGGCATCCTAGTAGTGTAAATGCTGTAGGATTCGCAAGCGTAATTCGTAATCCGTAGCT
>JBOGLI010000848.1:0-2870 GCA_050746165.1 Terriglobales bacterium
GGCGTTGCTGTTGCCGTTTGTGACGGCGTGGGTGTCGCGCTCGATCACGCAACTGATGCTGGCTACAGCGGTGCTGTCGGCCGTGAGCGCAGTGGCCTACGGGATACTGAAATTTCCGGAGGCGCGGGAGGCGAGCGGGGCGTCGATGCTGGAATCGTTCAAAGCGCTGCGCTATCCGGGCGTGCTCGTCTTCGGGGTGCTGCTGTTTTTCGAGTCGGGCAATGAGGCGGCCATTACCGGGTGGATGACAACGTGGGCGGGGAGCATGGGAGCCAGCGTCCGCAACGCCACGCTGCTGCTCGCGCTTTTCCAGGGAATGATGATGCTGGGGCGGATCGTAGCGGCGCCGATTCTGAAGGTCGTGAGCAATTCACAAATGGTGGCGGGCAGCGCGATATCGGCGGTAATCGCCGCTATCCTGCTGGTGTCCGCACATTCGCTGACCATGTTGACGATCGGGGCCGCGGCGCTGGGATTGGCATTCGCGCCGATTTATCCGACGGTGCTGGCGCTGGCCGGAGACCGGTACCAGCGATACGCGGGCACGGTGTTTGGAATCCTGTTCACGATCGGACTCGCGGGCGGAATCGCATATCCATGGGGGATCGGGCACGCGTCGCAATCGGGAGGAATACGGGCGGGAATGTGGTTCCCGGTAGTAGGCGCAGTGGCGATCGCGGGATTGGTGGCGGTGTTGAGGGCGAAGTATCCGGCGCGGGAGCAGGCGAGTCGGGCGTGACGTGATTGAAGAGCAACGCATTCGTGAATGGAATACCACTCAGGGTGTGTGTGTCGGATTTTGTCAGCCGCGGCCGGGGCGGCCACGCCGAGGGCGCCGGGCCCCACAAGATGTGAGGATTTTCGGGGCAGAGAATGGAAGAGGCCGGGAGCGAGGCTCCCGGCCTTTGTTCATGAAGCGGATACATTATTGGCTGACTAATTGGCCGGCGCGCAGGTGTTCGGGAACCTGATCGTGTGCCGGCACTTGCGGCGAGGCGAGCGGGTTTACGAGGTTGAAAGCCTGCGGCGGAGGATTCTGCGTCGTCGCAGGAGGCGTCTGCTGCGGCATTGGGCGCGGCTGCGTAGCGGGAGGATTCGCCGGACGCGGCACGATGCCGGGAACATTCGGCATCTGGGTGACGTTGCCGGTTTCCGCATCGGCAATCTGGATGCCGAGATTGCCCAGGGTCATGCCGGTGGCGGTGTCGAGGTCGACGCGCGATTTCTCATAGGCGGCGCGGGCCGCGACCAGGTTCGATTCCGACTGCGCGAGATCGCGTTGCGCCTGCATCACGTTGTAGTTTGTCGAGGCACCGAGGAGATATTTCTTCTGTTCGGCATCGAGGGTCTGCTCGGCGAGTTGCTGGGCTGATTGCGCCGCCTGCACACGCGCCCGGTTCTGCTGGACAGCGAAGGCGGCGTTGCGGACCTGGATGCGGATCTGGTTTTGCAACTGCTGCAGGCGGACCTGGGCCTGCGAGTATTCGAGCTCAGAACGGACCTGATCGGCTTGGGCGGCGCGGTTACGGATGGGAATCGAGATAGTGATTCCGATGCCGTAGTCCGGGTAGTCGCCGCCAAACAGGCCTGAGAATACGTCACCGTAGCCGGTCGGAGCGAATCCCGGAACGCTGGAATTCAGCGGGTTGGGAGGACCTGCCAGGTTCGAAGTACCGGTAAACGCGAATGCGTCAACGACGGGGAGCAATCCATTCTTAAACGCTTTCTTGTTGATCTCGCGATTTACGAGGTCGATGCGGGAGGTAGCCAGCTCGGGACGGTGTTGCAGGGCGTCACTGATCAAGTCCTGAATCGGCTGGACGGGCTCTTGCGAGGGCATGGACATGGTGTCGGTCGGGATTACGTCCGCCGAGGCCAACGTCTGATCGTTCAGGTTTTTCGAGATGGCGTTCTTGATGTAGAGCTGTTGCAGTTGCAGGTTGGTCTGGCTGACGATCAGGTCCTGCTGGGTCGTCGCCACCTGGCTCTGCGCGCTGACGATCTCAATCGGCGCCATGGTGCCGATCTGCACCTGCTTCTGGGTGTCGGAAAGCAACTGCTGGGCAAGCGCAAGCGAGCGCTGCTTCACCTGGAGGTCTTCGTAGGCGTTAACCAGATCCCAATAAATTTGCTGGATCTGAGAAACAGTGGAAATTATCTGGAGGCGGAAGGAAATATCGGCTTCCTCGCGGTTGTTCTTGGCGATGACGATATTGCGCCGGTTGAGCGAGACACCGAAGCCCTGCAACAAGGGCTGCATCAGCGTCATGCGCACGTTGCTGTTCAGGATGGGGTTGTAGATGCTGAACTTGCTGTTCGTCGCCTGGCGATTGTTATTGAAGCCAACGGAAAGAGTCGTGCCGGTGGCAAAGCCCTGGTTGTAGGAGAAGTTCGCCAGTCCGGTGTTGGTCTGGGAAAACGGAATGTTACCGGTGAGCACCGTGCTGGTGAGGCGCGTGGTCGAATGCTCAATCTGAAGGTTGCCGCTCAGCGACGGATCGAATTGAGGGGTGGAAGGGCCGCCGCCGAGGGTGGAGGTCACGATGCCGCCCGAACCGGTGCCGCTGCCGCCGGCGCCCGTGCTGGTGCCGCCGGCGCCACCGCCGGAAGCTCCGGTCGAGCCGGTACCTCCGCCGCCGGGCGTACCTGAGACCACGCCCGTGTTGACGCCGCGGGCCGAGGCTCCAGCCTTGGTACGGAGAACGTCGGTGTCGGCGATCGAGAGGTTGTAGCGCGCGATGGCCAAGTCGAGGTTGTTCTCGAGAGCGAGGGTAATGGCATCGTCGAGCGACAACATGAGCTTGCCGTCCCGAAGTAGCTGGTCGAGTCGGGGCGTATTAGCGAAGCTGGGCGCGGGGACTGTCTGGGGC
>JBOGLI010000849.1:0-4312 GCA_050746165.1 Terriglobales bacterium
ATTGGGTCCTGGACTTCTCGAATCCGTTTACGAAAGGTGCCTGGCGCATGAACTGAGGAAGCTCGGTTTACGAGTTGCGTCGCAGCTTCCGCTCGCGGTGATGTACGACGGTGAAGTTATCGATGGCTGCTTTCGAATCGACTTGCTTGTCGAAGATACGGTTATTGTTGAAATCAAAGCCGTCGAAGGTATGCAGCCATTATTCACGGCACAACTAATGTCATACCTGAAGCTCAGCAACAAGCCGGTGGGTTTGTTAATTAACTTCAATACGGTTCATCTTCGTAACGGTATTAAACGCATTGTGAATGGCCGCGTTCCCGAAGAAATTAATTCCTCTGTGTCCTCCGTGTCCTCTGTGGCAATTCCCCGCGTCTAACGGAATTCTTGATGTTCATCTTCGTGACGGGAGACGGAGTATTGTGAATGGCCGCTTTCCCGAAGAAATTAATTCCTCTGCGTCCCCCGCGGCCCCAGCGTCCTCTGCGTCAAAACCCCGGTCAAGGTTTACACGGCTCGTGGCGCTCGGCGCCGTGCTGGTTCGACAGCCGCATCGCCGTGTTGATCAGTCCTACGTGTGAGTAAGCCTGCGGGAAATTTCCGGTGAAGCGGCTGCCATGGACGTCGTAGCCTTCGGCGAGCAGCCCCAGGTCGTTGCGAATCGCCAGGATCTGCTCGAATAATTTCCGTGCCTCGCCGTTCCGTCCGAGCATGCACAGGCAATCCGCTAGCCAGAAGCTGCACAGCAGGAACGCACCCTCTCCCGGCGGTAGCCCATCCACCTCGGGCACCGTTTGGTAGCGCCAGACGAAGGGTCCGCGGGCAAGCTCGCGCTGGATCGCGTCGATGGTCCCCGTCATGCGCGGGTCGCTGGCCGGCAGGAATCCGACGATGGGCATCATCAGCAAGCTCGAATCGAGCAGCTTCGAGCCGTAGAACTGGACAAATGAATTCAATCCAGCGTCAAAGCCCTTCTCGCAAATCTCTTTGTGAATTTCGTCGCGCACGGTGCGCCAGCGCTTGACCGGTGCACCATCGCCCAGCAGGTGCGCCTGCTTCACGGCGCGGTCCATCGCCACCCACGCCATCACCTTGGAATGCGTGAAATGACGGCGGGGGCCGCGCACCTCCCACACGCCCTCGTCCGGCAACTGCCACGCTGTCTCCAGATAATTGAGCAGTGCGCGCTGAATATCGTTGGCGTGCTCCTCCGGCTTTTCGCCCATGCGCACCGATTGCAGCATCGAATCGAGCACTTCGCCGTACACGTCGAGCTGGAACTGCGAGTACGCTCCGTTCCCAATGCGCACCGGCTTCGACCCCGCGAATCCGTGGAGCCACGTGAGTTCCACCTCGGTCAGCCGCCGCTCGCCCGCCAGTCCGTACACGATGTTGAGCTGGTCCGGACGTCCCGCTACCGCGCGCAGCAGCCATTCGCGCCACGCGATGGCCTCCTCGGTATATCCGGCCTTGAGCAGCACGGCCAGGGTAAAAGTCGAGTCGCGCAACCAGCAGTAGCGGTAATCCCAATTGCGTACGCCGCCGAATTGTTCCGGAAGCGACGCCGTCGGGGCGGCCACGATGCCTCCCGTCGGCGCATACGTGAGCGCCTTCAGCGTAATCAGCGAACGCAGCACCGCTTCCTTCCACTCGCCCTGATAGGTGCAGCGGTTCGCCCACTCCAGCCACCACTGCTCGGTGTCGGCCAGCGAACTGAGTTCGTTCAGCTCCTTGGGAGCAGGATCGTACGACCGCGACCACGTCAAATCGAACAGGACCTGGTCGCCCTCGCTGACCATGAAATCCGCGATCGTCTTGAAGTTCTCACCGGTGAGCGGAACGTCGGTGCGGAGCTGAAGCCGGTCGGGTCCGGCAATCAGGCGAATGCCGCGTTCGTCCTTGCGCACCCAGGGCACGACCTGCCCGTAGTCGAAGCGGGCCACGAACTCCATGCACATCCGCACCTTTCCCTTTATCCCCTGGACAATGCGGACGATGTCCGGCACCTGCGATCGGATGGGCATGAAATCGACCACGCAGACCGTGCCCTCGTCGGTTTCGAACGTGGTCTCGAGCACGAGTGTGTCGCCCCGGTAGCGGCGCGAAACATTTTTCACGGGACCGGCGGGCTTGATCTGCCACCGGCCATTGTCGGGCGATCCGAGCAGGGCGGCGAAACAGGCGCCCGAATCGAAGCGCGGCAGGCAGAGCCAGTCGATTGAGCATTCGCGGGAAACCAGCGCCGCCGTCTGGCAGTCGCTGATCAGGGCATAGTCCTCGATGCGAGGCGGCTTGGCGTCCACACAAAAATACTAACGCAAGACGGCAGGTACCGGGTGGGTACGAGGTGTCAGGTGTCGCGTATTTGGAGTTGGGTCTGCAGAGGCCATTCGGAACGCAGGTCCGACATGTGACACCTCATACCCGACACCTCACACCCGACTCCTCACCCCTCACCCCTCACGCCTCTTTGCATATTCCCCCGCCCCTCCCCTACTCTATGGACATGCTGATTGCCACCTGGACCGGCGACGCAAAGGAGTTGTTCGCGCGCTTGCCGTGGTTGCTGCCCATCATCTATCTCGGCGCCGGCATCCTGGCCGGAATCATCGTTGAAAAAGTGCTTTTCGGGTTCCTTTTGCGCCTGGTGAAGAAGACGCCGTGGGAAGCCGACGACCTCATCATGCGCGGCTTCCGCTGGATGCCTTTTCTCTGGTGCTTTCTCGCTGGCGCCTATTTCGCAAATCAAACGGCGGAATTGCCAGCACGGTGGTCGGTGCTGGTGGAGCACACGCTCCTGGTTCTGTTCCTCGGTTCGCTGACGCTGGTGGCCGCACGCATCACCGGCTCGATGGTGGCGCTGTACTCGCTGAAATCCGAAGGCCTGATCCAGTCCACTTCCATCCTGCGCAATTTGACCGTTCTGTTCGTGGTGATCTGCGGCGTGCTGATGATCCTGGCTACGTTGCAAATCAATATCACGCCGATCCTGACCGCGTTGGGCGTCGGCGGCTTGGCCGTGGCCCTGGCCTTGCAGGACACGCTCGGCAACCTGTTTGCCGGCATCCAGATTCTCGCCTCGCGACAGGTCCGCATTGGCGACTACATCAAGCTCTCCAGCGGCGAAGAGGGCTATGTCAGCGACATCCGCTGGCGTAATACGGTCCTGAAGGCCCTGTCGAATAATGCCATTGTCATCCCGAATTCCAAGCTCGCCTCCACCATCACGACGAATTTCTACGCGCCGTCGAAGGAAATTTCCGTGCTCGTCGAAGTGGGCGTCAGCTATTCCAGCGACCTCGAAAAAGTGGAGCGGGTCACCATCGAAGTCGCCAAGAGCGTGATGATGAGCGTTACCGGAGGCGTCCCGGAGCACGAGCCGTTCATTCGCTTCCACACGTTCGGCGAATCAAGCATTAACTTCAGCGTCATCCTTCGCGGCAAGGAATTTACCGACCAATACCTGGTGAAGCACGAGTTTGTGAAGCAACTGACGCGGCGCTATCGCCAGGAAGGGATCGAAATCCCGTTCCCCATCCGAACCGTGCTCATGGCGCAGGCCGGCACCGCCGGGTCGCACGCCTAGCAAGCGCCACCAAGCGCCCGCAACTTCTCTGGATTTCTTGCAAACGTCACCCCGGCCCGGAGCATCTTAGAAACGGTGACGCGGATAAAACAGCTCGTCACCGGCGCGATTGCCATCCTGCTCTTCCTGTCGTGTGCCCACGCCGGCTTCGCCCAAATCGCCGACCCCGTGCACATTACGCCGCGCAAGGACCCGCAGCCTGCGGTCGAAGACCCCGTCCTCGATACGGGAACGCGGCCCATGAAGGTCAATGTGAACGTGGTGCTCGTGCCGGTCACCGTCACCGACCAGATGGACCGCCTGGTCACCGGCCTCGATCAGAAGTCCTTTACCCTTTTCCAGGACAAGCAGGAACAGAACATCAAGTACTTCTCCAGCCAGGATGCTCCTGTCTCCATCGGCATCATCTTCGACCTGAGCGGCAGCATGAAGAACAAGATGGACAATGCCCGCGAGGCCATCACCGAGTTTCTTGAAACCGGGAACCCGCAGGACGAGTTCTTTGTCGTGACCTTCTCCGACCGGCCGGAAATGCTCACCGGGTTCACGCAGAACGTGGACGACGTCCGCGAGCGCCTGATCAACACGCCGGCGAAGGGCGAGACCGCCCTCCTGGATGCGATCTATCTCGGGATGAACGAGATGAAGCACGCCCGCTACGAGCGCCGCGCGCTCCTCGTCATCTCCGACGGCGGCGACAATCACAGCCGCTATACCGAGAGCGAG